>JAABRW010000259.1 GCA_011390695.1 Desulfotignum sp. | reverse complement strand
GGGCAGGCAGGCCTGGGAACTTCTGGGAACGCCTGCCCGACTGCTGGCATGTCTGGCAAGATTCCCTGTGGATCACCTGATTCGGCTGCGGTACAATGGCAATGATTTATTTACCCTGGGCCGGGATATTGCCTATCATTTTACACCGCCGGCAGATCTGCCGAAAGGATATCTGGACATGGTCTGCGCCATGGTGGCGGCAGGGGGATCCGTGGACCTGGCCCATGTCCGTTCCAACCTTGAAAAAGCCTATCTGATCGGATATGCTGTGGAAAATGGGGTGCTGGTGGGAAACTCCTGCCTGAAACATCCCAGAAAAGCCTTGACAGACCGGCTGAAAACAGCAACAGGCGTGGATTTTTCCGGGTTTGTGGAAAGGGGATACACCTCGGTGCGGCCTGAATACCGGGCCCTGGGCGTGGGCAGAAAACTGCTTGAGGGGTTGACCAGAAGGGCCGGCAAATACAGGGTGTTTTCCATTATTGACGAAGACAACCTGGCCACACAGAAAATTGCCCTTCGAAACAATACCCGAAAAATTACAACATATTTCAGTGAAAAGGCAGGTAAACACATGGGCATATGGATGCCGGCACACATGATCTCCCCTTTGGAAATCCCGAAAGACAGCAGCCTGTGAATATCGGAATTCTCACGGTGCACGGGTTCGGGTTTCATCCCAATGGCCGGCTGCAGACAGCTGCCAGAACAGCCGGCCACAGGATCCAGCTCATCAATCCATACCAGCTGATCTGTTCTCTGGAAAAGCAGAATTCCGGCATCGGAGGACTTTTGCGCGACAGCGTCTCCTTCGGGGCGATGCCCGGCACCAAACCGGCTGGCAAACCAGATGATTTATTGAAAAGCGCTGTTTCCGATGATTTGCCGGATGTGGTGATGCCCCGCCAGGGGTCGCCCATGGGGGAATACGGGTTTGTGGTGCTGCGCCAGTTACAGGCAATGGGCATCCTTCTGGTGAATGGATTACAAGGAGTGACCATTGCCCGGCACCAGTTTATCACCCTCCAGACCCTGTCTGCGGCAGGGATTCGGGTGCCGGATTCCTGTTTTGTCACCAGGTCTGACAGTTTTTTTGCTGCTGTTGACCAGTTGGGCGGGTACCCGGTCATTGTCAAACAGCCCTCTGGCATGGGGGGTGAGGGGGTGGTGAAAATCCATGACAGATCCGGGGCAAAAACCTGTGTTGCAAACATGCTTGATCCGGTAAAGGGGCTGGTGGTGCAGCGTTTTTTTCCACCCAAAGCAAGGGTGGATGCCCGAATCCTTGTGATCGGAGGAAGGGTGGCCGCTGCCATGCAGCTGATACCGGCACCAAATGATTTCAGGACCAATATCCATCAAAATGGACAGGCCAAAGGCTTTGAGCCGCCCAAAGCGTGGGCGGACATGGCTGTTTCAGCCGCCAGGGCCTGCTCCCTGGATATTGCCGGCATTGATATGATGGTGGAAAAAGCGGGCCTTCCCCATGTGGTGGAGGTGAATTATTCACCAGGCTTCAGGGGATTGGAAGCTGTCACTGGAAAAGATATTGCCAAAAAAATCATTACCCATGTGCTGTCGAAGGCAGAAAAATTTCAATCAGGTGTGACAAAAAAAAGCCTATGAAAATCACCGATATACAACTGACACAGGACAGCGAGTTTGCCGTTGCCTCTGCCAGGGTCAGTTTTGAACAAAGCGATCATCCTGACAAGCATGTCTATGTCAAGACCCCGAAGGCATATGCCCGGGGATTTGACGCCAACCCGGATGCATTCCTGGTGGGGTGTCTGCTGCCGGCCCTGCATCTGAAAGAAAAACGCATTTTTGTGGAGGGCGCTGTCTGTCCGTTTCTTAAAGAAGGCGTGCATGTGGCCATGCATATTCTGTCCCACTGGACCCGGGGGCGGTATGTCCCCATTCCAGTAGAATCCGGTGTCCGAAAACACCAGAATCCGCCGGCACAACCCAGGGCGGGCATGGTCATGTCCGGCGGTATGGATTCTCTGGCTGCCCTGCGCCAAAACCGGCTGCATTATCCTGATACCCACCCGGCATATGTCCGGGACAGTTTTTTTCTCCATGGCTTCGACATCGGCGGGGTCCGGGAGCGGGGGGCAAAACTGCATGTGTTCGACCGGGCCATGACTGCGGCATCCTGCATCACCAGGGATGCCGGCACAACACTTGTGCCGGTGTACACCAATATCCGCCATTTGTGCGATGAGCGGGACCTGTGGCTGGACAGTTTTTTCGGTGCGGTGCTGGCTGCCATGGCCCATAATTTCAGCAGCCGGATCAATCTGATGTTCATCGCCTCATCCTATGATATCCCCAACCTGCATCCCTGCGGCTCCCATCCGCTGCTGGATCCGGAATACGGCAGTTATGGCTTGAGAATCCGTCACCGGGATTATGAGATGTCCCGGCTGGAAAAGATCAAAATCGTCTCTGAATGGGATACGGCATTTCAAAATTTTCGGGTCTGTCTGGCCAATGTTCCGGATTTGCTCAACTGCGGCCAATGTGAAAAATGTGTGCGCACCATGACCGAACTTACCGCCCTGGGGCTGCTGCACAAGACCCGGGCCTTTAAAGCGGATGAAGTCCGGTCAGAAGATATTGCCCGGTTTGATATCACCATCCGGGTCAGACCCCCTTTTTACAGGCCCCTGATACCGCTGCTCAGAAAACAGGGAAGAGATGACCTGGCCGATACCATTGCCTCTTTGCTGGACCCCTCCACAGCCTGAACCAGGGGCTTGAAAATTCGGGTTCTGGCTTGGTTGGCAACGATTTCGGCCGGTTAGAAAGCATATCTGATAGAGGAATTCAGCACGCTTTTTCCTGGACCAGGGAATGCAGATGCCTGATCCGCCGGCTGAGAACCGAACAGATCTGCAGGGCGATGCGGGGAAATTCCATGGCGGTTTCCTTGAATTCCTGTTTGTGCAGGATGAGAAATCGGCAGGGGGTCATTGTCCGGATGGTGGCGGACCTGGGGGAGTTATCAATCAACGCCATTTCTCCAAAGGCGCTGCCGGATGTCATCTGGTCGATGCGCTCCTCGCTGCCGTTTTCCCGCTCCATGATGACCGACACCTGACCGTCAATGATCAGAAAAACAGTTTCGCCAACACTGTTTTGCTTGATCACCTCTTCATTCTCACCGTACCCCATTTCTTCAGTCACACCTGCAATGGCTGCCAGTTCCGAGGCGCTCAACCCTGAAAATATTTCGATTTCCTTTAAAAGAAGTATCTTTTCCCCCAGAGATAGTTTCTGGGATGAATCTTCCCCATTGTTTTCCCCGGACTTTTTGTTTTTGTTCCATATCATGTCAACTTCCTTTAAAATATGCTGGTTATCAGATTTTTCCAAGTTCTGGAGCAGGTCCTGGTTGATGGATATGTCTGGTATTTCCCGTAGAATCCCCAGTCCAATGACCACATCTACCCAGTCAGCAGAGGAAAGCAGATTTGATACTGTCTGTTTTCCCTCTGTGTCAAATTCCGGTATTTTTATACGTTTTCTGCCCTCTGTCAAAGCCATTGAAGGGTTCGGGCTTTCCAGCAGCGGCAACATGGTTTTAAAGGTTTTTTTGTCCAGAACATCATTGAGCAGTTCAATGGCATTGGCCCGTTGGCGGGTATCAGAGGAGAAAATTCCCTGCCAGGCGGATTTCATCCGTTTGGTATGGTCATGGATAGCCAGAACCTTGAGGATGTTTTCCAATACCATCTCTTTTTTTTCCACAAGATGTTCCATTGCAAGATCCCGCATCCCGCTCCGGGGAAGGTTTTCCAAAGACTGGGCCATGGCCAGATATTCATAGGCTCTGGAAAGATTTTTTTTTGCGAACATCAACACATCAAACCCTTTTATATCCAGGGTTTCCAACAGCTTAAAAAGACCACGCCGAATCCGGGTGGACGGCAGTCCCAAAGATTCCACGAGCAGCAGATTGTTCTGATAGTCCGCGGTTTTAATTTTTTCAAAGGCAAGGTCATGGATGGCATCTGAAGGATCTCCAAGCAGGTGAACCGCCTTTTTCAAAGTATCATCATTTGTTATGGAAAGGGCATCCAGAGCTGCCATGCGCACTTCTTTGTGCTTATGATCCAGGTAAGACAAAGCGGCTGAATGGCCTGCCTCAACCTGCAGCCTTGACAGGGCTCTGATGATATCGGGTATAACCGGATCGATTTCAGGTTCCCTGAGCATGGTCTGGAGCCTGGGAAGATACTCCTGGTGTCCGCTCAATCCGGCACAGATAATACCGGACTGGCGAAAGGTTGTATCTGTGTGGGACAGCCAGCCATTGATACATTTCCGGAGAGATTCCGGCTGGTCGGCATACCGGCATGCACAGGCAAATCCCCTGACCACCGGGTGGGAACTGTTTATATAATTGGAAAATTCAGATGGTTTCACAGCCTGGATACCATGCCGGATGATAAGCTTCAAGATGGCGATGGTGGTTTCATGGCGATGGGGGGACAAATAGCGGACCAGTTCTTTTGCGGCCCGGGGTCCGGATTCAGGGGAGATCATTTTGATGAGGGCCACCTGGGTATCCTCATCCTGGTGGTCCAGGTTTTTGAGAATCAATTGGTCCAGCCGGTCCGGGGAAAAATTTTTCAGCAGTCTGGCATACCAGAGTGCATCACTGCCCCGGGCAGCCAGAAATGAGGATTCCAGGTCTGCCAGTGTTTTTTCCTGGTTAAAGATCTGGCCCAGTTCTTTTTGGTCCAGGCTTTTGATATCCAACAGGTTTCTGGAGATCATATCCAGTAAAATTTTTGAATAATGGGCCTTGAGCACAAACGGAGCCGCCACCCAGGCAATGAGAAAAGGCAGGGCCACCAGACTCAGATACCGGGGATGAAACAAGGGTGTGGAAACCAGAATCAGTGCGGATCCTGTGAACAGAGCCAGCCTGACAACGGTGCCCCGTAAAAAAGGACGGATCATGTCCCGGTAGGATTCAGGGAAGAGCCCGATGAGAATGCTGTTGGCAGGTCCGTTAATGGTTGTGCGGATGATGTTGGTGGACATCCTGGCATATATGGCTGAAAACACGTCAAACCGCAGCAGAAATGCCATAAATGCCACCATATAGTTAAAGGGGTGGAACATGAGGGCCACGGGCATTCCCCACCGGCCGTAAATTCGCCCCACAAACAGCAGAATAATCAGGCTGACAATGTACAGTACCCCCCTGAAATTACCGAAAAACTGTATCATGGTGCTTTCCGAGGCAAACCGTTCATTTACAGCATAATTGAACTGGTAGTTCATGATGGGAATAAGCACATTGGGCATGAATGTTAAAACCAGCACTATTTTCACCAGAATGGAATCTTTCACCAGGGGGTACACCCTTTTTATTTCTTCTATCATGGCAGGCTTTTTTTTGCCTGATGCCCCGGTTTTTTCAGTGAATAGCAATGTGGCGTAACTGCGCCCCATGGCCTGGATCATGAATGCACCGGCAACAGTGGTAAAAAGGTATAGATACAGCAGGTTGTCCATACTGAAAAGGCTTGCAAACCAGGGCGTACCAAAGCTGCCCAGGATGAGACCGACAACCCCCCCTGCGGTGAGCAGAGGGAACAGCCGTTTGGACTGGCGGGTGTTGAAAAGGTCATTGCACATGTTCCAGAACAGCAGTGCATGGAGCAGTTCAAACTGGCTTTTGAGCATAAACAGCAGGGGGTACAGCAGATTGATGCCAAAGGGAATGAGCATTCGGATCACCGTTACAACAACGCCTGAAAAAATAAAGAGATATGATAAGACTTTGGCCCCTGGTGTCTTGTTCAAAAAAGCCGCCAGAAATCCGGTGACAAAAAAGGTGGCCACCGCATTGAGCATATTGACCATGGGCAGATACTCCACCCCGTACCGCTTTAAAAAAGCGGTTTCCGCATAGTTGTTGAGGATGATGCCTGAACTGCGGATGATGAACAAAAGGGCGGCGGCCCACAAAAATAAGGTAAGTTCTTCTTCATATATTTTGAGAAGGTTTAACAGTTTTGCGCGCATCAATCTGTCTCACGGACCAGTCTGAATCCGGTGGTCTTGAACCTGGATCCGGGATGGGCATAGGTGCGGTTGGCGCTTCTGAGGTAAAAGCCGTATTTGAACCAGCTGCCGCCCCGCCGTAACCTGGGCTGGGCGGATAAAAAATTGCGGGTGTTGGCCCCGGGGGTACGGATATCCTCGGTATATACATCTGCGCACCATTCCCAGACATTGCCGTGCATGTCATAAAATCCCCATGGATTGGGGGCAAAGGAACCCACAGGGGCAGGCCCGTTTACCGGCAGTCCCACAGACCGGTAATAGTCGCAGCAGTCGCACAATTTTTTCCGGTTATTGGCATACATGGCCCTGGAACAGTCAATGTCATCTCCCCAGCTGTAGGCAGTGGTGGTACCGGCCCGGCAGGCATATTCCCATTCCGCTTCCGAAGGAAGCCGGTATTGTGCGCTGCCTTTTTTGTTGAGTTTTCTGATAAATTTCTGGGCATCAAAAAAAGAGACACGGGTGACCGGTGTCTTGTCTGTGCCTTCTCGTCTGATAAACCAGCTTTTTCCCATCACAGAGCGCCATTGTTCCAGGGTTACTTCTTTTTGCTGCAGGTAAAAGGGTTTTTTGATGTGAACCAGGTGCTGTTTTTCATTGCCTGTCCTGTGTTCTTCGGTTTCAGGGCTTCCCATGAGAAATGTGCCGGAAGCCACCCGGATAAAGGTCATGCCCAGATGATTGGTGATCTGTTTTTCTTCGCCGGCACCAGCCCTGGTTGTACAGATCAGACAGAAAAAAAGGAACCAGACCCACCATTTTACCGGTATTGTGCCATCAAAGGATACAGTTTGGCCGCGCAGTTTGTTTTCCATTATTATAAATCCTTGATGATATTTTTTTTATAAAAATCGGCAGTGAAAACTATATGCACCATCCAAATACTTTTTTGAGATCTTGTCAAGGAAAAAGCCCCGGCTGCACTGGGTCATGAAGGTCAGGCCGCTGCTTCCGCCATCCATTTTCTGATGACAGCCCGGTCCTTTTCTTCCATGGCAGTGACATGCAGCGCACAGTGGTAGCTGCCGTGAACCATTTCAACGGCGGTGCATTTGGCATAGATGTCCCCGAAACAATGGGCCTCCAGGCAGAAATCAAAATTGAGCCTCACATCTGTCAGGACTGCAACAGAGCTGGTTGTCCGGATATGGATCTGGGTTTCATCCATAAAAAGGGTGGTGCCGGCTATGGGGATGGATGCCAGTTTTTTGTCCTGGATAACCCAGCAGTGCACCGGTATCTGGATGTCCAGCAGGGGACCGGGGGCGGGGGGCACCTTTATGGCAATTGTTTTTCCCTTCATCTCAATGGCATATACCGCATAAAAAACAAGGGGTTTTTTCATGCCTTTCATCATTATGGTTTTGGGAGGATCTGTTTTTAAAGGGGCATGGACCGCTTTACAGGTGGACTCACCGATGAGCACCTGGCCGCCGATGCTGTTGGATTCGATCCTGGCCACGCGGTTGACTGTATCACCGACAATGCCGTATTTCATGCGCAGCTCTGATCCGATATTTCCCACAATCACACTGCCTGTATTGATGCCGATACCCATTTCAAGGGCTGGATATCCTTCCTGTGTGATCGCTTTATTGAGGTGGACCAGGCAGTTCTGCATTTCCAGGGCACAGGCAATGGCCCGTTCCGGATCGTTTTCGTGGGGTTCAGGGGCGCCGAATACCGCAAGAATGGCATCCCCGATGATTTCATCGATAATGCCGTCATATGAAAGGATGATGGCGGACATTTTTTTGAGGTACCGGTTGAGCAGCTGCACCATTTCTTCAGGATCCCGTGATTCTGAAAGGCTGGTAAATCCCCGCAGATCCGACATGAGAACGGTGACGGTCTTGCGGGTGCCCCCGATCTGCCGTCCTTTTTTGGAAGAAAGAATTTCTTCCACCACTTTTTTTGAAAGATACCGCCCGAAGGTTTCCTTGATGAAATTCACCAGATGGAGCCGTTCGTCAGATACCTGGATGACCCGGTTGAGCATGGCTGCCCTGGAGGTGACGATGGATCTGATTTCATCCGGGGTATCGTCTGGCAGATTGACAGCACCTGCCTTGGAAAAATCTGTTTCAATTTCCCTGTTGGCTGCAGCGATACGCTCCAGGGGATCGATGATCTTTTGCGTGAGAAACTGTTTCAGGCTCACCACCATGAATACAACGATAATGCCCACCAGCACCATAATTCTCACAGCATACCAGAAAAGCTCCATCGGCCCGGCATCTTCAGCCAGCCAGCGGTAAACAAGGGAATATACCAGAAGCACTGCCTCAATAAAAAGAATCCGCCAGAAAACCCCCATCACAAGGATTTCCCGGACCCCGTTATTTCTGCTGTTTTTCCTGAACATCATCGGGTCCCCCAAGGGCGTTGATAATCGGTTATCCGGCTTTCATCAGCATAACCATCCGCATTTTGTTGTCAATGCAGATCCCTGCCCCAAAAAGACGGGCAGGGGGGTAACAGCTATGCCTGCCCCTTGTTCAGATTTTTATAGCCCTGAAGTGTGATGCCCTTTTTTTCACAGTATTTTTTAATGATCCGGGCGGCACGCAGATTCAGCTCCTGCTGATCCGGGTTGACCCTTACATTGAACCCGCAGTTAAAAGGTCCCAGACGGATACTGTTTTGCACCCCGTCGTAGGTGTCGTAAATCCGGGTATAGGGATGGGCAAACAGCCAGCGCAGCTGAAGGGTGGTGACACTGTGTGCAGACAGGTTTTCCATGAACCCTTCCAGATCACGCAGATCCTGCTCCACAAGATTGTTCCAGCCCAAAATAACATTGGCATTGACCTTGAAACCGGTTTTTGTGCAGAATTCCAGGGTATTTATCACCTCATCCATGCGGGTACCCTTGTTCAGGTATTGCCACATGCGGTTTGAAGGAAATTCGATCCCGAATCCCAGTGTGCAGTCAGGAATCGCACCTTTCATCCTGGATACAGCCGCTTCCATGGCCCGGGTTTCCGCTGCTGCAGCCCGCATGAAAAACCGGTATTCCATATCCGGGCGCACAGGCAGAACCGGCAGAATGTTTCTGATATGTTCCGGTGTCATGGATCCGGTATTGAGCCGGACGATCTTGTGGCCTTGGTAATTCAGGTCAGTAAATGCAAGATCCAGCACCTTGCGTTTCCGGAAATGTTCAGAAGAATGCTGGGCTATGGAGCAAAACGGGCATTTTTTCCAATAGCACTGGTTTTCAAGGGTATAGGAAAAATAGATCCGGCTGTTTTCCGGAATCTGTTCCGGTACCTCCAGGTGCCATCTGCCGGAAAATTCAGGCACCCCGAACAGGGATTCAACGCTTTGTCCGGTCAGAAACAGGTTGGACGGCAAAGGACGCTCCACCTTGAAATGCACGGAATGCCACCCCGGTGCTGCAGCATACCGTTCCGATGCCACCGGGCCGCCCACAATAAACTGGATGTCCGGGTACCGGCATGCCCACAGATAGGCCTGGTATAACTGGTTCACATAACTTGCGCTTACATATGCGGTCCCTTTTTCAATGGGCAGAAAAACAGGGGTATAAGCATTTTCGTCATACCACTGGTCTGTCTCCTGCTCAAGGGGAATCCACAGAAAATCCCCTTTGCTCCGGCAAAGATCCCAGGTATCTGAAAACCCGTTGCACAGGTCAAACCACCCGCTGCCGGTCTGGCTGAAAAATTGTATAAAAAGGGTATTTCCCATGTGTTCCCTCCGGTGTGAGTTGGGTAGTAAAAGATATAATATTACACAAATATGCCGGGTTTGTCTTGTGTTTCATTAAATTTTCATAAGCATTTGACAATTTTGCTGTCTTGACTTACCTTACGGAGAAGTAAACTCTAGAAGAATTTTTAACCCGAAAGATACTGATGTGCGGAGGTCTTAAACAGATAACATGGAAATCGCATTTTTAATGGATGATTTGCGGCAGATTGATCCGGTCTGGGACACCACTGCACATATCATGTATGAGTGCAACCAGCGGGGACATGAGGTGTTTTTCCTCGAACCCCATGATTTTTATGTGCGCAAAAATGAAGTGGTGGCAAGAATGCGCCGTATCTCAGTGACAAAAGACACTTCCATTCAGGCCTACTGGACCGAACTGGTGCAATGCCTGGACAAGGAAGAATTGATATTTGAAACAGTGACAGACCTGGATGTCCTGTTTTTGAGAAAAGATCCCCCCATTAATTATGAGATGCTGGAATTTTTAGGGCCTGTGAGCGACAGGGTGTTTCTGGTAAACAATACCCTGGGCCAGCTCAACGGCAACAGCAAAGCATATATTCTTAATTTTCCCGATATCATTCCTGAAACCCATGTGTCCAGGGATCCCAACCGGCTGAAAAAAATTATTGATGATTTTGGCGGGGCCATGGTCATCAAGCCCCTGCACGGGCACGGAGGACACGGGGTTATCAAGGTGAGCAACCAGGACCAGGAAAATCTCAACTCCCTGATCAATTATTATGTCAAGGCCGGCAAACCCTATCCGGAGCGCCGGCCCATAATGGTGCAGGAATATTTAAAACAGGTCAAGGAAGAAGGGGATGTCCGGATTCTGCTGCTCAACGGCGAAATTCTGGGGGCCATGGGCAGACGGTCTGTTTCAGGTGATTTTCGCACCAATGTCCATGCCGGGGCACTGGCCTTCAAACACGAGATTACAGAGGCCCAAAAAGCTGTCTGCCGCCGTATTAAGCCCAAGCTGAGAAAAGACGGCCTCTATTTTGTGGGTATTGATATCATAGGCGACAAGCTGGTTGAAATCAATTGCATCAGTCCCGGCGGCATTCCCCGGATAAACCGGTTTAACAGCCAGAGGCTTGAAACCAAAGTAGTGGATTTCATAGAGGAGAAAATCAGTGCATCAAAACAGGACAATGCCAAAAAACGTTTCCCCAAGGTGGTATAACATTCTTTTTACACGGCTGCTGCCGGCGGTTTTTTTGATAGTCATCACAGGTATGGCGGTATCGTGTCAAAAATCTGAGGACACCACTTTTTTGAAAATCGGACTGCCTGAAGAACCGCGGTCCCTGAATATCTGGCTGGGTACGGATATCAATTCGCGCAACATCCTGTCACAGATCTATCAGCCGCTTTTCCGTCGTCACCCCGAGACCCTGGAAATCATTCCCTGGCTGGCCAAAGAAGAACCGGTGTTTGATGAAGCCGCATTGACGTATACCATACACCTGCGAAAGGCCAAATGGTCTGACGGATCCGATTTTACCAGTGAAGATGTGCTGTTCACCAAGCAGCTGTTTTTTGATTTTAAAATTCCCAGGTACTACAGCAAATGGAAAATAATTGAAAAACTGGAAGCCCCTGATGCCCATACCGTGGTTTTTCATTTAAAAGAGCCTTCCGCTATTTTCATGTCCCGGGTCATGACCGCTCCCATGGTGTCCAAAAAAGAATGGGAACCTGTGGCTGAAAATGCTTTGACCAAAGAAAAACCCTTGCGCGTCCTGCAGGATTTTCAGGTGGAAAAACCCCTTGGAACCGGCCCTTTCATACTGCATGAATACCAGAAGGGCGCCTATATACACATGACAAAAAACCCCTATTTTTTCGGGCAGGGCCAAAATATTGCAGGCTTTGATCTGGGCCCGTATGTGGACAATCTTTTGTTCAATATTTACGGGACCACGGATGTGGCGATTCTGGCTTTAAAAAAAGGTGA
>JAABRW010000247.1 GCA_011390695.1 Desulfotignum sp. | reverse complement strand
GGATCATCCTGGCATTGTCGGGCCAGATCCGCTGTGTTGACACGATATGCTTCCATCAATTCCATTATTTTCCTTTTTTGGGCTGCCATTTCCTTGGCCTTTCCGGCAAGTCTCTGGTCATTTTTGAGTCTCGGCAAAAAATGTTTCCGGTTCTTTTCGAACCCCGCAGGTCTGATGCAGTTTGGCTGCCGTGTCCTTGAACGGGCCGTCCTTCATGATGCGGGCGGATTCCGGACAGGCTTTGATGCAGGCACAGCAGTGAATACAGATATCATCAAGCGTGCAGAACCCGTCATCTTCATCGATCGCATCCACCGGACACACCGCCACGCAGGTGCCGCAGGCGGTACAGTCATCGGTCACATCGATGAACGGCACACCTTTGGCAGCCGAGGGTTTTTTATAAGGAACGTTTCCCGGCACCACAAGGTCACCCGCTTTTTTGTCCGGATCAGTTGTTTCCAGCAATCGGCCGATCTTTTGTCCGAATTCTACCGCACATGCCAGATCTTTTTCATCCGGCCTGCCAGGGGCAATGGGCGCAGGTTGCGTGGAAAACGAATGTTCACCGATGAACGCACCTGCAGCCACCGGAACACCTTTGCACTGGACACAGATATCTTTTAATTCCAGCAATGCATCATCATATTCCCGGTTGCCGTAAACCACCACCGGCACGACGGGAATGCCGGATGCCGTCACCTGTTTAAAACAATCGGCCGCCAGTTTCGGCAGTCTGCCGCTGTAAACCGGTGCCCCGAAAACAATCAAGGACCCGTCCAGTTTTTGGGGAAGCTGTTCTCTGGCCTGGGACAATGTCATATCATAGCTGTCCACTGCATAGCCGGTGCCCTTTGCGATGGCATCCAGCACGGTTTTTGTGGTGGCGGTGGGGCTGAAATATACCAGGGTGATCTTTTTATGGGTCATTGTTTTTATTTCTCCTGTTTTATGTAAAAACGCATTTGAAAAATCATCTCAATTATTGTTACGCATCTTCAAAGCCCTGCTTCCTCATCATAGACATTGCAGATGCAGCATAAAAAGGTGGCGGGTTCATCTGTCACGTTTTTCATGCCATGGGGCTGCATGCTCGGTATATAAACAGCGGTTCCGGGTTTGCACACCACTTTTTTCTTGAGTTCATCGGTTTTTTCATCAAATTCCCAGCATTCAAATTCACCGGACAGAATATACATGGTCTGGTGGTAAAAATGGTTGTGAATGGGAATCTGTCCCCCCGGCTGGATGGTGAAAAACCGCAGCCCGTATTCCGGAATTCCGTTTTCATCCTCCCCGTGCTGAGACAGCCAGCGGATGCTGGTGCCGATGACATCGAGCTGTCTGCCTTTGTATGGAAACCGCTCGATCTGTTGTTCCTCACACTCTGTCCAATGAATCACCTTCATGTCGACAACTCCGCTTTAAATTATCACTGATGGATTACCATGCCATATCGGGTGAAAAAATACCAGCCCCACAATACCCGTTTTCAGTTCATACCGGAACGGGGCTGGTGGGCTCAAAAGTTTAAAAAGGTTCCCTGTCTTTGAACTGGAAACAGGACTTGACAAGCCATATAAATCATATACGCTTTGCAGGTCCTCAATATAGACAAAGAAAAACCATGGAAAATGGAATCACTGCTGAAAAAAAATTCGATCAAGGCGATTGAAATCGGCCCAAGACAGATTCTGTTCGGGCTGGAGATGGACGATTCCCGCCTGACAGATCTGGTTTTGTCATGTATCGCCCGGCAGTGCATGGCGGATGGGCAGGCCCGGCTGCATACCGTTATCGAAGAATTGACCACTGAGAACCCGCTCCAGGCATTTGACATTCTGCAACTGATTTTCGGATTTGTCCATGAACTGAAAATCGGGTTCTACCATGGTAACCGGCCGATGACCGCTCCGGAGACCAAAAAAGCCCTGATAAACGATCCGGGCACAGACATCCGGATCGTACTGAACAAACAGGTGCCGGCATCCTTGTTTCAGGCGGTACAGCAGGTGTTTCAATCCATGAGCGTTCCCCTTGGGGAAAGCAGGGATCAGCATGCCTTTGCATTTGCCGTTCTGAACCGGATCCGGCAATGGCACATGGATCTGCAAACTTTGTATGCCCGCTCTTCTGCCGACGAATATCCGGGAAGCGGCCGCATCAGTGAACTGCTGGACTTTACGGCCTACCTGCTGGAGAACCAGACCGCCCACGCCCTGCTCACCAATTGTCATGAGCAGGCCATCCCACTGGCGGCAGCTGCGGACGACATTCAAAAAATCCAATACTTCTACACAAAGGACATTGCTTTCTGGGATCAGGTCACGCAAGCCCTGCCCGAGTTCCGGGAAAATCTGGACGGTATCGAAAAAAAACCGGAAGTTGCCGCGGCATACCATGAGCTGACAGATATCGTCGCCGCTTCAGACCCGTTTGACCGGATATCCAAAGCCCGGGATCTTTTCAACACGGTGAACGCCTGTCACCAGCAGATTGAAACCCAAAAGCTGGAAGCAGGCCGGCAACAGGCCAGAAAGAAAATTGATCGGCTGATTCAGCTGCTCACCCCTGAGCTGTTTGCATCTCCCGTTGATATCGACACACAAAACGCGATTTTACTGACCCTCCGCCGGACCCGGAAAAAAATTTCCGGCCTCCCAAATATCAGGCAGGTGAATCAGGTATGCCGGGACACCATCGACCTGACCCTGGACCAGGTGGAAGAACTGACCGGTATCCATCTGGACATCTGACAGCCTAAGCCAATGATACCGATGCGGCCGTCAAATGGTACCGGCACCGCCGTCAACCCGTTGCGGCCGCTGCACTCCAGCCGTGAGTCTTGGCCAGTTTTTCAAACATCTGAACAATGCCGGCGGTCAGACGGAACACCATGTCACTGCCGCCGTTGTGCGATGCGCTTTTATCATAAAACAGGTGCAGGTCTGAATCCAGGCCGTCATCCGGTTTCCAGTAACAGATCATGATAGGCACCAGGGGCAGCGGATACAGCACCATGGAAATATCGGACTGATACTGCTCTTCGATCTCTTTTCCATTGAAAATAAAGCCCAGGTCCTCGAACAGATCCGGATGGGCGTCCGCAATTTTTTTCAGCGGCTCCTCTGTACGTTTCATATATAAACCGTTCAGCTCCCGGGCTCCGGCCAGTTCCCGGAAAGGCATCCACTGTCCGGTAACAGGGGTTCCCTTGCTTTCCAGCACATAGGTGAGCACCGGCCCGGTGATCCAGGGATTGATATGCAGGTCTGATTTAAAGCGTCCTTCCTGATTCACGGAAAAGGGTTTGCCGAATATCCGGAGCGTCAGCCATTTCCCGTCAAACCGGCCCCCGGTTCTGCGGGCCGCCTCTTCCAGATCGATCTCTTTGACCCGCTCCTGCATGGCGGCCAGTTCCCGTTCATAATCCGATTCCCCGGGTTTGAATCCTTTTCTGGGTGCTTGGCTGTATTTTGCAATCACCTCCGGGTCCAGATGAGTACAGTCGGACAGATCTCTTTGCCCTAAAAATACTTTTGACGCAAACGCCAGACAGGTGGGTTCATTGCAGTCTCTGCAATTGGATTTATCCAGAAGTTTGAAAACTTCCATGGCATTGGCAAACATATATCGACACCT
>JAABRW010000246.1 GCA_011390695.1 Desulfotignum sp. | reverse complement strand
ACCCATCCATGGAAGAAATCATAATCTCAACACTCCAGCGCGCCATGGTGGCGGGCACCCCTTTGCTGCTGGCCACCACAGGGGAAATCATCTGTGAAAGAAGCGGCATCCTCAACCTGGGGGTGGAAGGGGTCATGGCCCTGGGAGCGGTCACCGCATTCATCGTCACCATGACCACGGGATCCCCCTGGCTGGGGGTTCTGGCCGCCTTGGCCGCCGGCATGGTGATCTCCATTATCCACGCCTTTACATCAGTCACCCTTCAGGCCAACCAGGTTGTCTCAGGTCTGGCACTCACCATGCTGGGTCTGGGCCTGGCTGGTATGGTGGGAAAACCCTATGTGGGAAAGCCTTTGACCATAAAAATGGAGGATATCACCATTCCGATACTGTCGGATATTCCCTATATCGGCAAGGCATTGTTCAGCCAGAGTCCATTTTTCTTTATGGCTGTGGGTCTGGCACTGGTATCCTGGTTTTTTCTCCAGAGGACCAGGCTGGGCATCCAGATCCGGTCCACCGGGGAAAACCCGAAAGCCACGGAAACCCAGGGGGTGAATGTGTTTTTGATCCGGTATCTGTCGGTGATCATCGGCGGCGGGTTTTCCGCTCTGGCAGGGGCCCATCTGTCCATCTCCTATTCCAAGTCCTGGATCGAAGGCATGACCGCAGGCAGGGGCTGGATCGCCATTGCTTTGACCATTTTTGCCCTGTGGAATCCGGGCCGGGCCATCTGGGCCGCTTTTTTGTTCGGCGGAATTTTTGTGGCCCAGTACCTGATGCAGCCTCTGGGCATCTCTCCCAATTTTCTGGCCATGCTGCCCTATATTGCCACCCTGCTCATACTTGTGCTCATCAGCTTAAAAGATCCCAGAAAGCTCAATGCCCCGGCCATGCTGGCAGCCCCATATAAAAGAGGGGAGCGCTGATTATTTCTTTGACTTTTTCTGGTTTTTTCCTGAAAATAGGCTTCAGAAACATTATAGCCAAAAAGGAGTTTTCATGTCATCCCCCACCAATGCCATTGATGAAATTGCAAAGATATTCCTGACAACCACCCAGAAAACACTGGAAACCGGTACCGGGCAGGTTATCACCTTTTCTTCCACCATCCAGGATATCCCGAGGGTTTCCATGAAACCGGATGTGACCTCCTTTGTCCAGTTTGACGGAGATTACACCGGCCTGGTTATTCTGAATTTTTCTGCTGATGCTGCCTTTGAAATCTACAAAAAATACATGCTGGCCATGGGCATGCCGGAAAACGAACTGGCGACCACTGTCCGGGATTCGGAAGTCACCGATACCATCGGTGAAATCACCAACCAGCTCATGGGCCAGCTCATCAAGGAGGTGGAAGAAAAATTCACCCTGAATGCCGAATTCGGCCAGCCCAAGGCCCTGACCCTCAATGCGGCCATCACCCTTCTGATCGATGCCCATTTTGCGGAAAACCGGCGGTTGTCCTTTAAAATCAACAACTACAGCTTCCGCATTGAAATTGCAATGGAACATACCCAGTTCATCACCGTGCAATCCATGCAGCCGCTGACACCCCCGGCCGGCAATACCGTGTCATGAAACCTGTAAAGCGCTTCATTGCAACCCTGATAACCTTTTTTCTGATTATCACAGGGTATCCGGCCGTTTGTTTTGCCATTTCCATACCGGATGAAAAGAAATTGTCCGACAAGTTCATGAAAATGATCCGTGAAAAAAATGTGATCCTCAATGATCCCGTGGCCAGTCACCTGATCAATACCGTGGCCCGGCATATCCTTTCTCATCTGCCGCCCCAGCCTTTTAACTACAGCTTTTATCTCATCGATGATGATACCTTTAATGCCTTTGCCAGCCCGGGATCCAATATTTTCATTCACAGGGGGCTTATTACGGCCCTTTCCAGCGCAGATGAACTGGCCGGCATCCTGGGCCACGAAATCGCCCATGCCGCCAGCCGGCATGTGTCCCAGTCCATAGACCGGTCCAAACTGGTCTCCATCGGCAGCATGGCAGGCGTACTGGCCGGGGTACTCATCGGATCAGCCGGAGGCGGAGACGCCAGCCAGGCTGTGACCGTGGGATCCATGGCAGCCGGGCAATCCGCCATGCTGGCCTATACCCGGGAAAATGAAACCGAAGCAGACCAGAAGGCATTTTTGCTGTTGAAACAGACCTGTTATTCTCCGGCAGGACTGCTGGAAGGTCTCAACAAATTGCGGGCCGCAGATTTCAGGGGTATTGAAGGCATTCCGGATTATTTTAAAACCCATCCCGGAACAGGCAGCCGGATTGCCCACCTGGCCGGCCTGCTGGCCGACTATGCCCCGCCAAAAAAACCTGCTGCCTGCCCTGAAACCTATGATTATGACATGGTAAAATACCGCATGATGGGGTTGTATGAAGATACCGGCAAAAGCATCCGAAAAATTGAAACACAACTGACTGCGGATGCATCCGCATCTGAACTGCAGGCACGCCATTATGGTCTGGGACTTTTGTATGCAAGGGAAAACCGGCGGGACAAGGCCATTTTCCATCTGCAAAAAGCCCTTTCCTTTGATCTGCTGGACCCGCTGGTACTCCTGGAACTGGGACGGATTTATACCATTGACGGCCAGTATGAAAAAGCACTGAACGTGCTGTCCGGTATCCAATCGGATCCGGTACTGGGTACTGCGGCAACATATCATCTGGCCGTGGCACAAATGGAATCAGGAGATCTGTCTTCTGCCAGACGAAACCTGGACCAGGTGATAACCACATCTTCTCACACATTTCCCAGGGCATATTTCCACCTGGCCAGTATCATGTCCAGGGAAAACAAAACCGCCCTGTCCCATTATTACCTGGGGGTGTACTATGATGTGATACAGGATGACAAAAATGCCGCACGCCACCTGGACAGGGCACTGGAGGAAGGACTGGAAGACCCGGATACCGAAAAATCGGCTAAAGACCGGCTAAAAGGGATATCCGACACCTGATCTGATGTAATGGTGCCTGGAGAAAAGCCTGCTGAAAAACCCTCACATCCGATCAAACCGGTCGAATTTCATGGTGAACGTGCCCCTGCCCTGGGTAGCGGAACGCAGGGCAGTGGAGTAACCGAACATTTTGGCCAGGGGTACCACCGCATGGATGACCTGGATATTGGTTTTGGGGGTGATGGATTCCACCTTGCCGCCCCTGGAATTCAGATCGGCAATGGCATCTCCCATATAGGCATCCGGCACAAACACCTCCACCTGCATGATGGGCTCCAGAAGGGCCAGAGAGGCATTTTCCAGTGCATCCTTGCAGGCCATGGAAGCGCACACGGAAAATCCCAGCTCAGTGCTTTTGCCCTCTTCATATGCCCCGCCCTGCAAAACAATGCCCACATCCACCAGGGGATATCCCTTGAGATAGCCGCCTTCCAGACTTTCTCTGATACCCTGCTCAATGGCCGGCGCAAACTGGGCAGGTATCTGGTCTTCAGGGGCTTTGTTCACAAAGCTGACGCCCGCCCCTCTGTCCAGGGGCTGCAATTGGATCCGCACCCTGGCATAATGGGTTTTCCCGGAGATTTCCCGGTCAAAAACCGCTTCTCCCCTGGCAGGAGCGGTTACCACTTCTCTGTATACCACCTGGGGATTGCCCACAT
>JAABRW010000245.1 GCA_011390695.1 Desulfotignum sp. | reverse complement strand
TTGCCATGGAAAACAGAAAAACCCTGCACTTTGCTGAAACCGGATTGATGCAGATAGACCATGCTGTTTTAACCGGTCTGCTGATGAAACGGTGGAATTTTCCCAAATCCATCATGCTTCCCTGCCGGTTCCACCATACGCCGGACGCTTCTCCTGTCCAGTTCAGGTACCATTCTCTGATCATCAATCTGGCTGACTACCTGGCCCAGAAAGCCGGCATCGGGTACAGCGGGAACCCGGTGCCTGTCACCATTAAAAATTCCCCCCGGAAAATCGGCCTCAATGAATCCGTGCTCAGAATGACCATTGACCAGCTCAAACGGAAAGAACCGGAGATAAAGAATTTTTTTGATATCACCACCGGATAACCTTTTTGCTGCCCCTTTGTAAGACAAACCACCCTGCAAGACAATCAGATATCTTTGAGAAAGCGCTCCCCGGAAGAATGTCTGGCAGCTTCTGCAAATTTTTCCAGGCTCTGTTCCAAGGCTGCCATTTCCAGGGTTTCTCCCATATACAGGTCATCTTCTCCCAAATGTTCAAAGGCAGTTACAACATCCATGACAGTCAGGCATTCAATGTCTCTGGCCAGAGTATATCCGGGCACAGGTGCACTCACGGCAAAAAGAATGCCGCAGCGTACCAGTTTTTCCATAAATACCGCCACAAGGTTCACAGACAGGTTCAGATGGGCGGCAACACCAGCAGATGTTACCGGTACCCTGCCCTGTGCAAACTTTTTTACACAAAACACGGCTGTCCTGAGTATGATCATCTTTTTTATCCGGATGCTGATATGGTCATATGCCGGATCATCTGTCTGCAGAACATCAAAGTTTTCCCAGACAAAAGAGATCTCAGCGCCGAACAGCATGATGGTCCAGGAGGCCTTCAGCCACAATAAAAACAAGGGTATGGCAGCAAAGCTGCCGTAAATGGCATTATAGGTGGAAACCCCCACCTGGAACTGCACATAAGCGATCTGGGCCAGCTGGAAAATGGTACCTGCAATGATACCGCCGGCCAAAGCAGCCCGGACATTCACATTTTTATTGGGAACAAACATATAAAAAAAAGAAAATACCGCCCACACAGACACAAAGGGAAGTATATTCAAGCCAAAAGAAATCAACCAGCTCAGACCGGCGGGAAAATCCAGTGCGGCCATGAATTTTTCCAGATAACCGGTGATAAAGATAGTGGCACTGCCTGAAAAAATCACCAGCAGTCCGGCAGCCATGAATATGGTGATATAATCGGTGATTTTGCGGATAATATAGCGATTGCCCTGAACCCGCCAGATTCTGTTGAATGTATCTTCCATGTGGCCCATGAGCTTTATCAGCGCATACATCAAAAAGATGATACCCAGCACTGCCATGAGACCGCCTTTGGTTCTTTCCAGCAGATTCATGGAAAAGGTCAAAACATTCTGGATGACCTGTTCCTGGCCCGCGAACAAAGACAGTATCCGGGTTTCTAGATATTTCTGAAAACCGAATCCCTTGGCAATGCCGAATGCCATGGCCATGACCGGCACAATGGACAACAACGTATACAGGGTCAGGGCCGATGCCTGCAGGCTGCACCGGTCCCGGACAAATTCTTTGCCTGAAATCCGGAAAATACCATATCCGAAATGCCGGTATCTGTTCACCCGATTTTTGATAGCTCTTCTCCGATCCACTGGATATCTTTTCCCCTTTCCATAAGATACGGTTACTTTTTCAGATGGGTGTGATTTTTTTGTGACAAATATTGTTCCAGCCGCTTCAGGCCTTCTTGTGTGGAGACTTTCGGGTAATACCCCAGATCCTTTTTGGCCCGGGTGATATCAAACCAGTGGGAGGTGGCCAGTTCCCTGGCTGCAAACCGGGTCATGGGCGGTTCTTTTTGGATTCTCAAAGCCTTGTACACCGTTTCAAAAAAATATCCGGCTGCATAGGCCACCCCTGCTGAAACATGCCCCTTTACAGGGGGCAGGCCGGCAGCTTTTAAAAATGCATTGGCCATCTGCCATTTGGATACCGGGTCATCCTGGCTGATAAAATAGATCCTGCCGGACAGATCCGGCTGCTGTTCCAGTTTTTCCGCTGCCAGGATATGGGCCCAGGCAGCATTGTCCACATAAATTGTATCCACCAGATCATCTGTGGGTCCCACCATTTTCAACTTTTTCGCCCGTTTGATGATGCCGGGAACCACGTGGTTGTCTTCAGGTCCCCAGATCAGGTGGGGCCGCAGGATAATTGCCAAAAGTCCCTGTTCTGCCGCCTGCCGCACCAGTTTTTCCGCCATGGCCTTGGTTTCCGGATAGGGAGCCAGATAGGTATCCGGATAGGGAACCGACTCATCCACACCCTCCATGTGGGAATCATTGAACACAACACTGGGGGAGCTTGTGTAAACCAGTTTTTCCACTTCCCGGGCCAGGCAGGCGTCGATCACATGGCGGGTGCCGGTGACGTTCACACGCAAATAGGTATCATACGATCCCCACAATCCGGGTTTTGCCGCCACATGAAACACCGTGTCCATGCCCTTTACCGCTGCCATAACCGCCCGGGCATCTGCAAGATCTCCCTGGATCTGGTCCACCCCCATCTGTTCCAGTGCCTGGTACCTGCTCCGGGAAAAAGAGGTGACCCGGATCTTTTTTTGCACAAGCTGCTTTACAACTGCCCGGCCCAGAAATCCACCGCCGCCTGTAACCAATACATTTTTCATGAATGATCGCCGTCCTTTTGTAACTTTTTCATCCTGCCTGAAATTTTCCACAATAGGCTTGACAAGGCAGATATTTTGCTATAAAAAAGACAAACTTTTGCTTGCTGGGCGGGAATAACTCAGTGGTAGAGTGCGACCTTGCCAAGGTCGAAGTCGCGGGTTCAAATCCCGTTTCCCGCTCCATTTTTTTTATCCTGCTTTTTATCATTTCCGATCTTTTCTTCAGATTTCCAGCACCTGCCCCGGATTTTTATTTCAGGTTTTCAGCACTTGTATCGGATTTTTCAGACTTCCAGCACCAGGCCGCAGGCAGGTGCCACCGCTTTCTGGATATCTTCCAGATCCAGGCTCTCAATGGCCTGTTTATTGAAAAACCGCATAAAATCCTCTTTATTGGGGTTGCAATTTTGTTTTTCTTACCATATGGATGCTGAAAACGCCATACACGGATGGCCATAAAACAAAAAAGGGGTAAGGTTTGCAAAAAACAGAAAAAATATTGTGTATTCACAAAAACAAGCTGCCCAAAGAATGGATGTCGCAGACAGCGGTTATTCCCATGGACCTGGATGCTTTTGTGCATACCTGCACCAGGGCAGGGTATGATTTTGTGCTGCGAAAGGATGCGGAAAATGATCCTTCACTGCAGCAGGTGATTCCCTATATTGTTCTGCAGACACAGGATCTGGGTTTGACTGCCGTATACAACCGCCAGGGCAGTGAAACCCGGCTGCATGACCTGTGGTCTGCCGGTATCGGGGGTCACATCAATCCCATAGACACAAAAGATGCACACAGCACTTTTGCCGATATCCTGGTATCCGGCATGACCCGGGAACTGGATGAAGAACTGGCAAAGCGTCCCGAAAACGTTCTGCCGGTTTTCTGCGGGATCATCAATGAAAATATCACCGAGGTGG
>JAABRW010000244.1 GCA_011390695.1 Desulfotignum sp. | reverse complement strand
ACAATATCTGGATCAAATCCGATAACCGGCTGGTGCATATCCGTTTTTTTGACCCGGTCCAGAAAACAGTGTCCGGTGTCTGCGCCACGACTCTGGGGGATGATTTTTCTCTGATATCCCGCATCGATGCCCGTTCCGGTAGATATGAACTGGGTCAGTGGCTTCTGGAGGACGTGGTGGAACAGACCTATAACCCGGACACCCACGATTATGATGTGACCCTGTCGGACATGAGACTGTCGGATCTGGGCCTGGTGCCCGAAGACTTAGGTCAATGGGTGAAAAAATCCGATGAAATGGGATTTTTCGAGCTGAAATCCTATGTGGAAAAAGTCCGGGATGAAGGCTATGATGCCACCACATATGAAGTGGACATGTACGGAAAAATCGCATTTCCCTTTATCTGCGTCATCATGGCGCTGACCGGGGCGGCTGCGGGCATGCGGTCTTTTGCCCGGGTGAATCTGCCCGGAGCCATCGGACTGGGAGTGGCCATTTCTTTTTTTTACTGGGTGGTGTACGGCATCTGTCTGTCCATGGGATATGCCGGGGTGCTGCCCGCAATGGTGGCGCCCTGGGTGGCCAATGTGCTGTTCCTGTGCGGCGGCATCATTTTTCTGATCAACACGGAATGAACGGTCATGATCTGGTGTTATCACATTCTGGTTGTCACGGGATTCATACTGGTGCTGCCTTTTTTGCCGATTGTGTGGCTGGTGTCGAAAAAACGGCGGGCCAATCTGCTGCAACGTGTAGGACTGTGTACCGGAATAAAAAAACAGACCGGTCCCCGAAAACCGGTCTGGATTCACGCCCTTTCCGTGGGGGAAGTTAAATCCGCCCTGCCGCTGGTCGTCAAAATCCATGCACGTTTCCCTGACCTCCCCATTGTTTTTACTGCATCCACCCGGACCGGTTATGACACGGCTTGCACCCTGTTCTGCCGGGCAGATCCGCCCCTGGTTTCCCAACTTGCGTATTTCCCTTTTGATCTGCCCTGGGCGGTTGCAAGGGTCCAAAAAAAGATCGATCCGGCATGGGTCTGTCTGGTGGAAACCGATCTGTGGCCGGGATTTCTTCATGCCATGGACCGGAAACAAATTCCAGTGGTCCTGGTGAATGCCAGGCTGTCACGCCGGTCTTTTCACGGGTACCGCCGGCTGGGACCGGCAGGGTCGCTTTTTTTTTCCAGGTTGACTCATGTCACGGTGCAGACCCGTCGGGATCTGGAACGATTCAATGCCCTGGGGGTTCCCATGTCCCGGTTGACTCTGGCCGGCAATATCAAATTTGACCAGCCGATGGAAACCATGACTGATATAGAGAAAAATTACCTTGAAAACTGGTTTCAAATGGGTGACAATCATCAACTGTGGGTGGCCGGATCCACCCATCCCAAGGAAGAATCCATGGTGTGGGAGGTTTTTCAGCAGGTGCGCCAGAAGGTCCCGGACCTGAAACTGCTGATCGCACCCAGGGATCCGACCCGGTGCGGACAGGTCGCCAGGGATCTGGCAAAAAAAGGAGGGGAATCGATATTTCTTTCTGCCACCCGAAACCGGCCCAAAGATGCGCCGGTGATGCTTTTAGACTGTTTAGGCGTGCTGGCCAGGGCCTATGCCGTGTGTGATGCCGCCTTTATCGGAGGGTCTCTGGTGCCGTGCGGAGGCCATAATCCGCTGGAACCGGCCATGTTCAAAAAACCGATCTTGTTCGGCCCGCACATGGAAGATTTTGCAGAAGTGGCAGACCTGCTGCTGGACCGGGCAGGGGCCTGTCAGGTGGACGATGCAAACGCCCTGGCCGATACCCTGGCTGATCTGCTGGCTAGTCCGGATGATGCCGCGCAAATGGGGCACCGGGCATTTACCGTGTTGGAAGAAAATGCCGGTGCGGTGGACCGGACGTTGACGATTCTGTCACCACTGGGGACCGGGGAAAAATATGTTTAAGGCCCTGGAAAAAAAAATTATTCACGCATCCAGACGCCAGGACCCGGTCCCTTTTCTGTCCTTTGACACCCTGCTCAAAGCGGTGTCTTATGGGTATCAGGCCGGTGCGGTTCTTCGAAACCGCTGGTACCAATCCGGCCGAATATCCCGGAACCGCCTGCCCTGTCCAGTGATTTCCGTGGGCAATATCATGGCCGGAGGGACGGGTAAAACACCCATGGCGGTGTATCTGGCGGATGTATTGATCCGATCGGGCAAAAAACCCGTGGTGATCAGCAGGGGATACAAAGGCAGTCTGAAACACCCGGCTGCGATTGTGAGCGATGGTACACGGCTGTTTCTGGATGCTCGTGCGGCCGGAGATGAACCCTATATGATGGCCTGCCTGAAACGGTTTCCCGTGGTGGTGGGAAAAGACAGATACCGGGCCGGGTGCCTGGCTCTGGACCAATTGGATGTGGATGTGGTGGTTCTGGACGACGGGTTTCAGCATATGCAGTTGCGGCGGAACCTGGATCTGGTCCTTATTGATCATGATTTTCCATTGGGAAACGGCTGGATGCTGCCGGCCGGCCGCCTCAGGGAACCCGCAGCCCAAGCCCTGGCCAGGGCGGATGCAGTGATTCTGACCCGGTGTCCGGAAACGCCTGAGACCCTGCCCCATCCGATTTCGGCGCTTGCACCGGGTCTGCCTGTGTTTTACAGCCGGCACCAGCCGTTTCTGGCGAGTGTATATCCGGCCGGTCCCCGACACAGTCGATCGCATCTTGACACTCAAAAAAAATCAGAAACGATCCCTTTGTCAGATAATCTTAAAGGGGTGTCTGCGGTTCTGTTTTCCGGTATTGCCGACAACCGGGCTTTTTTTCGCACCATCCAGCGGTTCGGCGCAAATATCCGGGATCATCTTGAATTTGAGGATCATTACCGGTATAAGAGGGCTGACATTTTACAGATCCAACACCGGGCACTTGCCCTGAATGCGGATATGTTGCTGACCACCCAGAAAGACTGGGCCAGACTGGACAAGGACGTCACCTGGCCCATGGACCTGGCCGTCATAGGGATCACCCTGTCACTTGAAAATGAATCCGGTTTCCGCCGTCTGGTTGAAACCCGGATTCAAACGTGAGACGTCAATAAGCAATGAAAGATGAACAGATATACTGGCTGTTGAAAAGGGTAGTATTACTTCTGGGTTATATACCGGTTTCTATGGCAGATCTTTTTGCCCGGATACTGGGACGACTCTGGTTCCGGTTGGACAAACGCCATCGCAACATCACCCTGGACAATCTGACCTGTGCGTTTGGCCGGGAATGGCCTGAAGACAAAATCGAGCACACGGCCCGGCAGGTATTTGTGAACATTGCATCCATGCTGTTTGAAGTGGCCTGGTCGATTCGGCTCTCCAAATCCCGGTTTTTGTCTCATTTTACGATCCAGGGACTCGATCATGTGAAAGCCGCCCATGCCAAAGGCAAAGGGGTTCTGGTGATCTCCTGTCACATGGGCAATTTTGAGATGCTGGTTCCGGCCATTGAAGGCACGGGATTAAAAGGGTATGGCATCTACCGCAAACTGGATTTTGAGCCCCTTGAACGTTTGATCCGCAGCCTGAGACAACGGTTCGGGGTGACCATGATTCCCATACGTGGGGCCTCCAGAAAAATCGATGCTGTTTTGAGGGCCGGAGGAGTTG
>JAABRW010000243.1 GCA_011390695.1 Desulfotignum sp. | reverse complement strand
TGAATAGGCAAGCCACTGGAGAATCGTCCTCCGGCATGATCATTCCGGTGGGGCAGTCTGAGGGTTCTTCGTCCAGATTGTTCCCGCATATTCTGGACGCGATTTCTCAGATTCAGCAGTTTTATGTGATTGAGGCATCCGGACAGGAAATCCCGGACGATTTTCTGACCCTTCGGGGAAAGCTCAACTTTTTTAACGTGGGATTCGGTGCCGGGTTTCTCGAAGCCCTGGTGTTTGCATTGCTCATGTCGCTGATCCTGATTTTAAGTTCTGATGACACCACACGACAGGCCGTTGCCCGGTACTTTCCCATGATCAACAGCAGTGTGTTTCTCTGGGTGATCAACCTGCTGCCGGTCATTATTTCCGGCGGGCTGTGCTCTTATCTGAGCCGGAATTATATCGGCAAAATCACGAAAAAGGCCATTGACTCGTTTTTGCTGGGCCGGGTGTTTTCCATGATTTTAAAAGGCCTGGTGCTCTGTTTTTTTATGATCTGGGTGTCAAACAGCATTCATCCGGATTCTGCATGGCGTTTTTCTCAAATTGTGAGTCTTAAAAATTATGATCTGTCCATCCGGATTTATTACATACTTTTGTCCATCAAGCCGTTGCTGATCAAAAGGGCGTATGAATTGCTCGCTGTTTTCGGGCTGGCCGTGGTCATGCCGTTTCTGATCATCTGGGGCGTGGCGTTTGTCCGGAAAATGAAAGCCATTCACGGCCAGGCACTGATGGAAGGATAAAGGAAGGGATAATATGTTTGTGAACAAGCAAAAAACCTGGCTGGGCCATGGTTACCCCCTCAATGCCCAGGGCAGGGTGCAGAAAATTTTTATCAAAGACGCGGACCGGAAAGGACATCTGTTCGGGTTTGGATCCACCCGGATCGGCAAAACCCGATTGATTGAATTGATGATGGAGCAGGATATCCGCAAGGGAAATTCCCTGGTGTTTTTCGATCCCAAAGGGGACATCGACATATTTTCCAAGATTGTCCAGATCGCCTGTGAGGAAAACCGGCAGGATGAACTATGTCTGGTAACGCCGATTTTTCCGGAGTGCTCAGCCAAAATGGACCCGTTGGCGTATTATTTCATGGCTGAAGAACTGGTGTCCCATGTGGTTTCCGGCATTAAAGCCAAGGAAGAATTTTTCATTAACATTGCCTATGAAACCACGTTTGTCATTATTTTGTCTTTGCTGTTTTTTGCCAGAATTAAAAACGAGCGGCCTAATCTGAACTTTAATTCCGTCAAAGAAAGGGCCTCCTATACGGACCTGAAAAACCTGGAAGCCCAGCTTAAAGACTATGAAAATGATCCGGAAGCTGAAGAAATTTTAGCATCCCTTAGACAAATTTTGGCTTCCCCCCAGGATTATTTTTCAAAAGTGTCATCTTCATTGCGAACCGTTCTTACCTCTCTTTCTGCCGGCAGTGTGGGCGCGATTATCGGAAAAGCCAAAGCAAATAATTTCATCAAGCGTCTGGAGCAGGGCAAACGGGTGATTCTGATTGTCCAGACCGGAAGCCTGCTCACCCGAAAAACCGCCCATATTGTGGCAAGAGTGCTGCTTTCCATGATTCAGAGTTTTGTGGGCAGGATTTATCTGTCCGGCAGGACCATTACCCCTCCGCTATGTGTCTACATGGATGAGGCGTCCAACCTGCTGTACATGGGGGTGGAAGATCTCTTCAACAAGGCGGGTGGGGCAGGGGTGTGGATTCATGCGTTTACTCAGTCTATTGCAGACATTGAAGCAGAGCTGGGACCGGCCAGCGCCAGAAAAATCCTGGATAACACCAATTCAAAAATATTCATGCGGGTGAATGACCCGAATACAGCCAATTACATTTCCGAATATTCCGGCATGGTCAAACGGTTTTCTCCGATTCTTTCTTTAGGGGGCGGCATCACCGTCAGGGAAGTGGAAGAGCCCCTGGTCCGGCCGGAGAACGTGCTCAATCTTCAGCTCAGAGACTTTTATCTGTTTACCTTTGAAGGCGCGTTCAAAGGCAAGGCCGGGTTTGTGAAAGCGCCTTATCTGAAAATCAAATATCCACAAGTGGCGGTGTTATGATGTCCGGATACCTTGAAGTGACCTTTTACCTGTTTCCGATTCTTGTTTTCGGTATTTTTATTTTTTTGTGGGTCCATGAAAAGCGATGGCGGAAGAAAAATCAGGTTTTTAAGAAAATTGAAGATTCAATAAATCAAGATCACGAAGCATTGCCTGAAGCAAAAAGATTAGTCCGGAAATCAACGAATTTTGAGACTGAATACAAAGCCAGTCATATTTCATCGCAACATCTTTCGTGGCGACATCAACGCATTCAAGGATTTTATCAAACATATGTCTCTCCATACCAGAAAATCCTGTCTGTCAGCGGCTACCTGAGCCCAATAAATTCTCTGCTGTCTCTTCTCGATAACTACGGAGACTGTCCATCCGTGATCCAGGCAGAACAGGATCATGAATATCAGGCAGTCGCCAATGTCTATGATCTGCTGGCAAAAATCACGCTGCTGGATCATTCCCTGAATGTTGCGGAACAGATGATTTCCTCTGTTTTAAGAGCCCGGACCAAAGATCCGGAGATGATCATGGGCAAAATCCTGGTGGCTGCTCTTGGCCATGACATCGGCAAAATCCCCGAGCTCATGAATGGGCAACCCAGCCGCAAAGGGGACCATCCGTATATTTCTTATCTTGTTCTCAAAAACGTTATCCTGACAGACGTTTCTCCGCAGCACGAAGAAATCTTAACTGCTGTCAAATCCCATCATTTTCAGATTCAGGAAGGATTTACCCATGATTTGAGAAAGGCGGATCAGGCAGCCCGGGAGATGGAGGCGGAAATCCTTTCCATGAAAGGAGAATCCGGATCGGATTTGATGCGGACCATTCAGGAACAACAAATTTTTGAAAACGAAAACTCTGCGCCGGGTGAGACCGCAAAGGGAAAAGGAAAAGTCCCGGACCTGGTTGATCTTTCATGGCTGGATCTGGATGAGTTTTTTCACAGGATTGAGCCGGAAATCAACCGGGTAGAGAACAACGGATATTTTAGGGCGTTTTCCATGAACAACGGCCTGGTTTATCTCATGCTCAGCCTGGTGTCTGAAACCGTCATTCATCTGGCAAAACAAAACAACCACATGGAACTCCTGGTGAATGCCGATGCCAAAGAGAAAAAACGCAGCATTGAATACACGGTCAAGACCATGCTGGCAGAAAAAGGCCTGATCCCGTCGTTTATTGGCAAAGGATTTTCCGGCGCACGTTTTGCGCTAATCGATGCAAATGGTCGGAAGAAAAAAGTGGGGATATACATGCCGATTGAAGCCAGAGCGTTTTCAAAAAGTCTGAATGAATTGGAAAATAAAAAAAATAAATCCAGTGTTGTCAATGAGATAAAAGAAGTTCGACCCCTGGTGGGTCAAAAAAAATGATCACCGCTCTATAATAGAACATAGAGGGTGTTTTTTCGCTTGGATATTAGGGCGAAACATCAGCAACCGTTCAACTTGCTTTTTCAAAAGAGGGCTTATGCAAAAAAGAAAAATAATTACCGTATGTTTTATGGGCATCACCGCTGTGCTTGCGCTGATCATTTCTTTGGCAGACATGGTTGAAAAAGGCGACATGGTTTGTGC
>JAABRW010000242.1 GCA_011390695.1 Desulfotignum sp. | reverse complement strand
CTCCGACGCTGACGGTCCGTTCACAGGACACCTCCAGGGGCTCCCAAGAAGCGCATGTTGCTATAGCAAATATTCAGGGCACTTATTTAACCTTGTCAGACTTTGGCAGTCATGATAAGGGAAAAGCTGTGGCAGTAACTTTTTGTTAACCTCGTAGAAAAGGTGGATTTCTTGTGGCTGAATCACGGTTTGCAGAACTTAAGGAAAAGGAAAAACAGGCAAGAAAACAGATCGTCATTGAATCCGCCCTGGCGCTGTTTGCAAAAAAACCGTTTTATGAGGTGGGGATGCGGGAAGTGGCAGATGAAGCCGGCATATCTCCTGCCACCATTTACCGGTATTTTCCCAGCCAGGAAGCCTTGTTCAACGAAGCCTTTCTCCAGGATATAAGCTCTGCCAGCAAGGATTTCGAAGCCATGGTTGAAACAGATGAACCCGCCAGTATTGAGCAGTTCGGGGTGAAATTTGTGGAACATCTCATTGAAAATGAATCCACATTTCAGATGATGACCTATTTGATGCTCAAGGACAACCTGACCCATCCGGTCATGGGAAAATTTGATTCCGTGACCAAGATCTTTTTTGATCTGTTTGCCAAGCTGCTATGCCGCCACGGTGTTGCCGCAGACAGCGCACGGATTTTTTCCCATGCGTTTGTGGCATCTATTACCGGTATTCTCATGACGTTCCGCAATTCTCCCTTAAAAGACAAATCATTCAGACGGGATCATATTATAAAGGTGGTGAAAATCACCGCATCTCTGTATGAAAACCAGTTGCTGGGTCATCAGAGTGGTAAAAGTGTTTGATACCATTGTGCATGATCCGGTCCACCCATGATCCAAAGGAGACAGTTATGGAAAAAACCGTATTGGTACCAGTGGCCCAGGGAATCGAAGAAATGGAGGCAATTACCATCATTGACGTGCTCAGAAGAGCCGGTGCAAAGGTGGTGGCGGCATCTGTGGATGAAATGGATATCACGGCTGCCCGGGGCACGCAGTTTAAAGCAGATGCATTGATCAAAGACTGCCTGGAACAGTCCTTTGATTTGATTGTGCTCCCCGGCGGCATCCCCGGAGCTGAAAATCTGAAAAAGTCCGAAGACCTGGCTTTTCTTCTCAAAAAACAGGCTGAAAAGAAAAAATTATACGGGGCCATCTGTGCCTCTCCTGCTGTGGTCCTGCACCACCTGGGCCTGGTCACACCAGGTGCTGTGACCTGTCACCCGGGTTTTGCCAGCCAGATTGAAGGGGGAACGGTCCAGGACAAGAATGTGGTCACAGACGGGAACTGCATCACCAGCAAAGGAGCGGGAACCGCTCTGGAATTTTCCCTGGCACTGGTAGCCCGGCTGTTTGATGACAAAACCGTGGAAGATGTAAAAGGAGGACTGGCCCTTTAGGCTGGCACCTGCCCTGTGGATTTTCTGGCCGGAATGACCCGGAAACAGCGGCAGCGCTTCCTTCAGATCGGACTGGGCTTTGGTATGCTGGTGGTGGTGATACTGGTGGAAGTGCTGGCCATCTCCCCGGCCGGGATTTATTCTTTTACAACCAGCGGGTACCGGGCCTTTAAAATCAGTTCACCCAAGCAGCGGATACTGGCGGAAATCAACCGGGTACCGGCCATCAGAACCCTGGTCACCTGTAATCCCCAGTCCAGGACAACCCTTGTCACCAGACGTCACTTTCCATATACAAAAGCGATTGACACCGCAGATGTCTGGATGGCCCGGTACAGAAAGGAAAATGTGCTGATTTTCATATTTCAGGACCAGGCCCTGGTCCGGATACTGCTGCTCAAAACCCGGTTCAACCAGCCGATATCCTCTCCCCTTTTTGACACCTGCCGGCCGGATCTGCTCCAGAACCCGGACCGGTTTCTGGAGCAGCAGACTGACCATGCGGTGTTTTATCATTAAACCCGGTGGTATGCGTTATGCGTGATAAAACATGCATTGAATGTTGGATCGGTTTGCTGTATATCATGGTGGGTTCATCAGGATGGGATCAGCATCAGGATGAGTATCAGGCTTGTGTTATTGTGCTTTTTGTCATGCTGTGAACAGCGTTTGGATAAAAAGCACAATAACGCAGGCCTCCTTTTACAGTTGTATGCGTGATACTGCTGGATATTATTATTAATACGTCAGGATGGGTGCATGAAGCAGACAGACAATGAAAAAAAAACACGTATCGGGGTTGTGGGGGCAGGCTCCTGGGGAACCGCCCTTGCCAAACTGCTTGCAGATAAAGGCCTGGCCCTGGATTTCTGGATATATGAACCTGAGGTGAAAGAACAGATTGAAAATTTTCGGGAAAACCGGGTTTTTCTGCCGGGGGTTCATCTGCCGGCATCCATTTGTCCCTCCAATGATATGGAAACTGTGGTGAAAGACAAAGACCTGGTGCTGGTGGTGGTGCCTTCCCACTGCATGCGGGCCGTGGCATTGCAGATGAAGCCGTTTATTTCCAGCGATGCAGTGGTGGTAAGTGCATCCAAGGGTATTGAAAACAAGACCCACCTGACCATGACCGGTATTTTCGAAGAGATCCTGGATCATATTCCCCCCCCAAACCTGGCGGTTCTGTCCGGCCCGAGTTTTGCCAAAGAGGTGGCAGCAGGTATCCCCACGGTGGTGGCAGCGGCATCTGTTGACCGGGAAGTGGCCCGGTTTGTCCAGTCCGTGTTTTCCTGCCCCACTTTCCGGGTCTATGTTAATGATGACCCGGTGGGTACCCAGATCGGCGGGGCCATGAAAAATGTCCTGGCCATTGCCGCAGGCATCTGCGACGGCATGAATATGGGCCTGAATCCCAGAGCTGCCCTCATCACCCGGGGGCTGACGGAAATGAACCGTCTGGGCACCCGTCTGGGAGCGGATCCTCTGACCCTGTCCGGTCTGGCCGGGGTAGGGGACCTGCTGCTTACCTGCACCGGGGCGTTGAGCCGCAACTACACTGTGGGCGTCCAGATCGGCCAGGGCAAAAAACTGGATGATATCATCTCGGAGATGCGTATGGTGGCTGAAGGAGTGAAAACCACCCGGTCCGTATACAACCTGTCCCGCAAACTCGGGGTGGATCTGCCCATCTGCAATGAAGTGTACAGGGTGCTGTTTGAAGATTTTCCGGTGACAGAAACCGTGCAGCGCCTCATGAACCGGTCTCTGAAACACGAGCTGGACGGCGTGGTGTAAGGGTCCGGGCAAATGCATGCCGGTATGAAAACAGGGCCGGCATCCTGGATAGACCATCGAAAAAAAAATTAAAGGAGGCAGTATGCCCTATGTCAACATCAAGATTACAAAGGAAGGGGCCACCAAACAGCAGAAAGCCGAGTTGATCCAGGGGGTCACCCGGCTGCTGGCGGATGTGCTGGGAAAAAATCCCGCCACCACCTTTGTGACCATACAAGAAGTGGACACCGACAACTGGGGCGTGGGCGGTATTCCGGTCACCGAGCTGCGAAAGCAGCAGAAATAATCTGTCACTGCCCAAAACCTCAAACCATGGCATTCCCCATCTGTGACAGCCTGGGCCTTTCCAGCCCGGGCGTAATCTGTCTGATCGGTGCCGGCGGTAAAACCAGCCTGATGTTCTGCCTGGCCCGGGAACTGGCAGGTGCAGGCTGGTCCGTTCTTTCCACCACCACCACCAATGTGCATT
>JAABRW010000241.1 GCA_011390695.1 Desulfotignum sp. | reverse complement strand
AAAACGGCACCCGCATTGTTGTCATCGATCCCATTCAGTCAGACACTGCAAAGTCCCTTGGTACCCATGTGGCGTTGAAACCTGGCACGGATGCGGCTCTGGCATTGTCCATGGCCCGTGTCACTGTCACGGAAAACCGGTATGACCGATCATTTGTGCAGGACCACATCCTGGGGTTTGACCGGTTCTGTCAGTATCTGGACCGGTTTGATCCGGAAACTGCATCCCGCATTACAGGGGTATCTCCGGATACCATCCGGAAACTGGCCAGAGAATATGCCACAGCCCGGGCTCCGGGCATCTGGATGGGATACGGCATGCAGCGGTATGCCAACGGCGGGAACACGGTGCGAAGCATCGATGCCCTGGCAGCTGTGTGCGGCCATGTGGGAAAACCCGGCACCGGCGCCAATTACGCGGCAAAATCCCTGGCTCCGCTGCTGAACCGGCCGGAAAAAAACAGCCGGGCCCATGTCACAGCATCCCGGACCTTTCCGGCCCCCATGCTGGGTTATTTTCTGCAGACCGTGGATAATCCCCCCATTGCCGCCGCATTTGTGGCCGGAGGCAACCCCTTGAACCAGAGCCCGGATCTCAATGCGGCGGTCCGGGGTTTTCAGCGCATTGCCTTCAAGGTGGTGTTTGACCATTTTATGACGGACACTGCCCGGCATGCGGATCTGGTGCTGCCGGCCGCCACCGTGTTCGAGCAGGCGGATCTCTTTGTCACCTCCATGTATTCCCATGTGCTCAATTATTCTCAGAAGGCGGTGGATCCGCCGGATACCCTGATGCCGGAAAGTGATTTTTTCCTGGCTCTGGCAAAGCACATGGGTATCGATACGCTGGGGTTTTCCTCTTCCCGGGAGTACCTGGCCCAATGTGCGGTCCCAATGCTGGAAAATCTGGGAAAAGATCCGAACACGGATCTGGAAACCCTTGCCGGCCAATACCTTCGTGTGCCCGGCCACGACATTCCCTGGGCAGACAACACGTTTGCCACACCGTCACAGAAAATCGAAATTTTTAGTCCAACGGCACAATCGGCCGGGCAATCGCCTTTGCCTCGGTTCATCCCCCCGTTTCAAGGGGAGGATTGTTTTCCTTTGCGCCTGCTCACCTGCAAAACCCAACGGTCTATGCATTCACAAGCGTTTGTGTTTGAAGACCGGGAACCGGCCGTGTCTGTGAACCGGAAAACAGCACAGGAAGTTGGCGTCACCGGACTGGAAAAAGTGCGTATCTCCACCCGGCAGGGGGAGGTGACCGCACGGTTGATACTGGATGAGGCGGTTTGTGACAGCACCGCTTTCATGCACCAGGGATGGTGGCACAAAAGCGGTGCAGTGAATTTTCTCACCCATGCTGGCATGTCGGACATGGGTGAACAGGCCGCGTTCTACGATACTTTCTGCACCCTGTCATCCAATTGAAACAGGGCACATGAGAAAAACTACTCCACCCGGTGCCAGGTCTGGGGCCTGGAAATGAACAGAAAACTGCCTTGAACTTTGAACTCGTCGTCTTCCTGTGACTGGTCATCGGAAAAAAATCTGTCATCAATATAAACATGGAAACCTGAATGGTACCATGAAAATCATGCGATACACACTCGGTCCACTTCCAAAAATCATAAAATCGTCCTGCAAGAATGCTTTTCCGCGCTATTTGCCCAACATATCTTTTTTAAGGTTTTTATCGGCCGGATCATTTCCGAGCCAGATGCTAAAAAGAATTTTTCTGAAATAGTCATCTTTGATAACTTTCAGCTCTTTTTCCCCCTTGTAGGCAGTTACTCCCTGTCCCGGTACGCTAACAAATGTAAAAGAGTCACCTTTGTCTATTTTTTCGTTGAATACTCCAATAAAACTGTCTATCTGCGGCTGAAGTGGCGATGAATCCCCACCCATTGCCTTTTCGAACCCTTCCTGAACTGTTTCAGCCATAAGCTTGCTTGTTATCAATCCTGAAATTATGTCAAGCCTTATTACAGCAGAAACAGGGCCGTCAAGAATTTCGTTCTCTTCCCTGAATGCTTGGTTTGTGTAAAGCGATCCAACATACAGTTTCATTATAAATTTTTTTCTTACGCCTGTGCCGTTCAACCTGTAACTTGTACCATCAAACAACACAGAATCTGCAATATCAACACCAGCAACAGGTGCAGAGAAAGCAACGCCACTCAGAAGCAAAACAGTCATTGCAACCAAAAAAAGTTTTTTACCCATAAGTTAACTCCTGAAGAAATTATAATATTGTATTTATTGTTTAAACACGCTTTTCTTTTTTAATGCATATGTCATCAATTTAGGATAGTAGGATAGGAAGACACTTTTTGTCAAGAAAAGTATGAAAGATGGTTGAAAAAGATGCTTAAGTCTTAAATTTGGCCCCAGACGGGCACGGTCACAACATGTTGTGAGGATAAGAAACAAACCAGGAAAGAGCAAAAAAAAATCGGACCTCATTTACTGAAACGGGGCTGATCAGCTATTTTTTTGGGTAATTTGGGCACACCTCACCGGAAGTCACGTCAAACGCCAAAAATAACTAAAATTAATTCCTGCCGACTGCTGAAATTTGGGAATCGGAAAAGTCGTAAACCAAATAAGGAATAAAATTGTTTCAGGGCAGCCTAGTTCAGTTTATCCCTTCAGGGCATGTGACAGCAGGTCTTCCATTTTCTTTGCATCCATTTTGACCGGATTGGTATGGATATTGGCATCTTCCAGTGCTTTTTGTGCGATATCGGGAATATGCTGCTTTCTGATGCCCAGTTCCTTTAGATTGGCGGGCATGCCCATCTCTATCTTCAAATCGGTCACCCAGGTTACAAATGCTGTAAAATCCTGGCCGGGAAGGTCCAGATACCGGGCAGCCCGAGCCATTTTTTCCTTTATCCGGGGTCGGTTGAACTGAAGAACGTAAGGCAGCAGGGTGCCGATCACCCGGCCGTGGTGCACCTTGAACATGCCGCCGATGGCATGGGACACGGCATGGCCCGCCCCCAGGCCCTTGTCAAAGGCAATGGCTCCCATGATGGAGGCGGCCATGGTATAGGTGCGGGCCTTGATATTCCGTCCGCTGTAAAATGCCGGCAGCAGCCCTTCTTTGATGTAAAAAATTCCCTGCATGGCCACCCCGTCCAGGACCGGGTGAAATACCGGACTGCTCAATGCCTCGATGTTGTGGGACAGGGCATCCATGCCCGTGGCTGCCGTAAGAAAGGGAATCAGTCCCCGGGTCAGTTCAGGATCGGCAATCACCACCCTTGGCATCAGATCTGGATGATAGATGCTGATTTTCCGGCTGGAAATTGTATCACTGATCACCGCATTGGCATCCACTTCAGATCCGGTGCCGGCAGTGGTGGGAATTGCAATAATGGGAATAAGTGTTTTGTGTATGACAGCATGATCGTGCCCGCCGGAGGTGAACGCCCATATGCGTGACGGACCGGCAGCCGCTGCCAGGCAGATGGCTTTGGCCGCATCCAGGGCACTGCCCCCGCCGATGGCAATAATGCCGTCATGACGACCCTGGATCAGTACTTCAGCCCCTTTCTTCACTGTGTCAAAATCTGGCTCTGAAAAAATATCTGAAAACACGGCGGTGAAAATGCTTTCTTTTTTGTTCCAACGGATAATGGATTTCACAAATGGCAGTTTTGATA
>JAABRW010000240.1 GCA_011390695.1 Desulfotignum sp. | reverse complement strand
ATGGCAAAGGGCAGAACAGCAACGGTTTTGGGAGCAGCACATACTGCCGGGGCCATGCCGGCCAGTATAATTATGGATACCATGCTTCCGAAAAATACTGCAGACAGTCTGGATTTCAAAATAACACTCCTCATAATATTGGGTCTGTGATCCGTGTAATATCTTTTGTATCCGGCACTATATATCAACCTTACATATCAGACAACCCTTTTGAACAGCTTTTCCATCCGGGTTTTATCAAAGCTCACCATGGTGGGCCTGCCATGGGGGCAGTGAAACGGGTTTTCACAGGCAAAAAGATCTGTGACAAGGGTTTTCATCTCCTTATGGGACATGGATCTGTTGGCCTGCACCGCATGGTGGCAGGCCATGGAGATGAGACAGTTTTCCAGCCATTGTTCCTTGATCCCTGTGTCACCGCTTTCCATGAGGGTTTCCGCAATACCCTGCACCAGAGAGGTCACCTGGTTTTTTGCCAGAAGCCCCGGCACTGCCTTGACCACAAAGGTGGTGCCCCCGAAGGGTTCGATGACCAGGCCCAGGGCTTCTAAGTCCGGCAGGATATCGGTCAGAAGATCCGCCTCCCCTGCCTTAAGCTCCAGGGTTTCCGGCACCAGCAGGAACTGGCTGTCTCTGGGCAGATGGGTATGCCGGTGTTTGAGTTTCTCATAAACCACCCGTTCATGGGCTGCATGCTGGTCCACCAGCATAAGCCGGTCTTCCTGCTCGGCAATGATATAGGTGCCCATGACCTGGCCAAAAATGACGGGCTGTTTTTTTTCCGGGATTTCTGTGACAGTTCCAGATGGTCTGTCCTGGTGTACCGGGGCAAAACCCGGGGATTCATCCGGTGTGACCGGATCTGTTATTTCTGCTGCATCTCTTATTTCTGATGCATCTGTTTTTTCTGCTGCAGCCACCGGCGCAAGGGATGGAGAAGGTGCAGGTTCAGATCTTCTGCCAGGGCCCCAGGGGATGGCGGACTGGACTGCCTGATAACCGGAATCCTGTACAAATTCTGTTGTTTTTCGGACATCCGATACCTGTGATCCGGGCATGGTGCGTGATCCGGCATAGGCCGCAACATTCTGCTGGCCCGCCTGCAAAGCACTGACCACAGCTTGTGTCACAGCCTGGTACACCGGCTGGGGAGACAAAAACTTAATCTCTCTTTTGGATGGGTGAACATTCACATCCACCTGGTCAAAGGGCAGACCGCAGCAGATCACTGCCACAGGAAACCGGCCTTTCATGATCCGGCCTGCAAATCCCCGGAACACTGCGGCAATGATACCCTTGTCATATACCAGGCGGTTGTTCACAAACAGATAGATCCTCCCCGCAGTGGACCTTGTCACTGCCGGATTGGCACAGACCCCGGATATGCTTATGCCTGCCGCTGCATGGGCCATGGGATAAAGCTGGTCTGCCACATCCTTTCCCAGCACCAGCATGGCCCGGTGCAAAAGATCCTGGCCAGGCGGAAAATGCCGCACCAGTTTGCCGTTGGCATGCATGCGGAACCCCACCCCGGGGTTGCCCAGTGCCATGCCGGAAATGGTATCTGTGATATGGCCGGCCTCGGTGGTGTCTGCCTTGAGAAATTTGCGCCGGGCAGGGGTGTTGAAAAACAGGTGTTTGACCTCCACCATGGTGCCGTCCGGGGCCCCGGTTTCCGACACCTGCAAAAGCTTTCCCCCGGCCATCTCCACCCGGGTGGCGGTGTCGGCATTTTTGGGTTTTGTCACAAGGCAGAACCGGGATACCGATGCAATGGAGGGCAGGGCCTCTCCCCTGAACCCGAATGTACCAATGGAAAACAGGTCTGTCTGGTCGAAAATCTTGCTTGTGGCATACCGTTCTATGGCCAGCAATGCCTGGTCCCGGGACAGGCCCGTGCCGTCGTCCGCCACCCGGATCACGGATTTGCCCCCTTTTTCCATGTCAATGGTGATCTGGGCGGCATTGGCGTCGATGCTGTTTTCCACCAGCTCCTTGACCACGGATGCCGGCCGCTGCACCACCTCTCCGGCCGCAATCTGGTTGGACAGGATTTCCGGCAGAATACGGATCACTCCTGGTTTTCCTGTTTCACAAACCGCATTAAAAATTCAGAATCTTTCGGGCTTAAATCAAACTTCAGGGCTGCGTCATTGGCCAGTTTTTTCGCCGGTGTATCCGGTGATTTTCTGCGTTCATCACTGACCCACTGGATGGCTTTTTTCAGGGATTCCCCCTGGGGTTGGACATTACTCATGATTTTTTCCTTTTTTTTAAAGGGTTGGGAACAACCGGTTCAGGCCCAGGGATTTTTCCATCCCGTATCCCGCCCGCACCAGGGACAATTCATCAAACCGGGCTGCCATCATCTGGATGCCGATGGGCAGGTCGTCTGCCGAAAATCCGCCAGGCACTGATATGCCGGGCACCCCGGCCATGTTGGCGGACAGGGTGAAGATATCGGTCAGGTACATGGTAAGGGGATCATCCATTTTTTCGCCTATGCGGAAAGCAGGGGTTGGCGCCACCGGTGACAAAAGGATGTCACAGGCATCAAATGCCTGTGAAAAATCTTCCATGATCAGGGCCCTCACCTGGGAGGCTCTGCCGTAATAGGCATCATAATACCCTGCTGACAGGGCATAGGTGCCGATGATGATCCTGCGCTGCACCTCCGGGCCGAACCCCTGGGACCTGGTCTGCTTGTACATGTCAATGAGATCATCTGCATGGTGGGCCCTGAAACCGTATTTGACCCCGTCAAACCGGGCCAGGTTGGAACTGGCCTCACACGGGGCAATGATATAATAGGCTGCCACCACATAGGCGGTATGGGGCAATGAGACCTCCACAATATCGGCCCCCAGGTCTGTGAGCACGTTTACCGCATTCTCGAACACCGCCAGCACATCCGGATCAATGCCTTCCATGCCGAGATACTCTTTTGGGATCCCCACGCGCATCCCTTTCAGGCCCTCTTTTTCAAAGGCTGCAATGCCTGCCGTAAAATCCGGCACATCCTGAGAGGCGCAGGTGGAATCCATGGGATCATGCCCGGCAATCAGATTGAGAATCAGGGCAGCATCTTCCACGCTCCTTGCAATGGGGCCTATCTGGTCCAGAGAGGATGCATAGGACACAAGACCATACCGGGACACCCGGCCGTAGGTGGGTTTGAGCCCGACAACCCCGCAATGGGAGGCGGGCTGGCGGATGGAACCCCCGGTATCTGTTCCCAAAGCTGCACAGCAGAACTGTGCTGCCACGGCAGCAGCTGAGCCCCCGCTGGACCCGCCCGGCACATACGCCAGGTGCCAGGGGTTTTTTGTGGGAAAGTATGCGGAATTTTCCGTGGATGACCCCATGGCAAATTCATCCATATTGGTTTTGCCCAGGATCACCCCATGGGCCTGTTTGAGTTTTGCCACCACGGTTGCGTCATACTGGGGAACAAAGTTGTCTAAAATTTTGGACCCGCAGGTGGTGCGCATGCCCCGGGTACACAAAAGGTCCTTAAGGGCCATGGGGATACCGGTAAAAACCGTCTGGTTTCCGGCAGCGATCTGCCGGTCGGCAGCATCTGCCCGGGCCATGGCATCTGCCGCATCCACCAGAAGAAAGCTGTTGATGGTGTCATCATGGGCTGCAATACGGTCCAGAAACACCCGGGTGGCAGTTTCTATCATCTGAATTTTTCT
>JAABRW010000239.1 GCA_011390695.1 Desulfotignum sp. | reverse complement strand
AAAAAACCGGTGATCAGCAACAGGCGCATCTCCGGGGTCAGCAGGCGCACCCGGTCCGACAGCCCGAACAAAAGTCCAATGAGAAAACACCCCGCCAGATTGACGGCCAGCGTACCCCAGGGAAAGCGGGTGCCCCACAGGTTGATCGTCAGAAGGCTGATGCCGTAACGGCTTGCAGCACCAAGGCCGCCGCCCAGCATGACCCAGAGCAGTTTTTCCATGTTTTGTATGGCCCCTTTCTTTCTTTGGCAGTATGGTTTTATTTACCAGTATGGTTTTAAAATTACTGCAAAAGTATAGCAATCATTATTTTTAAAACAACAAAGTTGCATAAACTTCTCAACAAATACATGCAATTGGCATATAATGCTGATATGTTGCATATAGTCAAAAAAATTGTTTGCCATCCCTGACAGAACAGATGAAAAATACCGGGGCTCGGGAAAAGGAAAAGATCCCGGGGACAAAATCGCTGAAGGACTTCACACAATTGTTGCTGAAATGGACCGATAAATTGGCTTGTAACCTTATTTAACAGGGAATTTGCATAATATGAGAGAAGAAAAAAAACCATTTCCAGCAGACAGGCCCCAACTTCGGGTCGGTGTTGTGGGGGTCGGATACCTGGGAAAATTTCATGCTGAAAAATATGCCCGTCATCCAGGGGTTGCGCTTGTCGGTGTAGTGGACTCCGACCGTTTACAGGCGGACAGGGTTTCGGGGCAATGGGGCTGCAGAAGCTATTATGATCACAAAGACATTATCGGCAAAGTTGATGCGGTGAGTATTGCGGTGCCCACAGAGTCCCATTATGCAATCAGCCGGGATTTTATCAATAACCATGTGGATGTTTTAATCGAAAAACCCATGACCACCACCATTGAACAGGCTGATGACCTGATCAGACTGGCTGAAAAAAACAAATGCATCCTTCAGGTCGGACAACTGGAACGGTTCAATCCGGTGGTGGGCGCCCTGCAGGGAATCATTCATAAGCCGCTTTTTATCGAGTCGCACCGTCTGAGCATGTTCAAGGAGCGGGGTCTGGATGTCAGTGTTGTGCTCGATTTGATGATTCACGACATTGATCTCATCTTGAATTTTGTGCGGTCAGGCATCAAGAGTATTCATGCAGCGGGCATTCCCGTGATCACCGATACAGTGGATATCGCCAACGCCCGCCTGGAGTTTGACAGCGGGTGCATTGCCAATGTAACAGCCAGCCGCATTTCAATGAAAAATGAACGCAAAATCAGACTTTTTCAAAACGATGCCTATATCTCGGTAAATTTTGCCGATCGGAATATTACGATAGTCCGACAGGATGGCTCCGGACATGAAGGCATCATTCCCGGCATGACCGTTGATAAGCAGCGCTTTTCACATGCAGACGCACTGGAAGATGAAATTTGTTCGTTTGTCGAAGCTGTCGGTTCCGGGAAGGAGCCACAAGTCACCGGCCGGATGGGGAGAGATGCTTTGGAGATCGCACTCAATGTAATGGAACAGATTCAGAAGACCAGTGAACGGCTGGCAAAATAGCCACAGGACTTGTTTATGAAATCAAAATCAATTGTCATGTCGGCGGGTGAGGCATCAGGGGACCTGCACGGATCCCATCTGGTCCATGCCCTGCTGGAACAGCATGGGTCATTGTATATTTGCGGCATGGGCGGAAGATCCATGCAGGCGGCTGGCGCGGATATCATTATCGATGCCGACCAGCTGGCTGTTGTCGGTATAACGGAAGTGCTTGCCAAGATACCCCGGGTTTTCAGGGCCATGACCCGGCTCAAAAAACTGCTCTCTGATCTGCGGCCGGATCTGCTCATTTTGATCGATTACCCGGAATTCAACCTTCATCTGGCTGCCAGAGCTAAAAAACTGGGCATTCCCGTGCTTTACTATATAAGCCCGCAATTATGGGCATGGCGGTCCGGCCGGGTCAGAAAGATACGAAAGAGAGTGGACCATATGGCCGTAATCCTCCCATTTGAAGAAGCCTTTTACCGGCAGCACAATGTGCCGGTATCTTTTGTGGGACATCCGCTGATGGATTCAGAGACTGGCAGGGTTCCGCTGCGCACGCCCTCTCTTCCCGACATCCAATCTCCGGTGATCGGGCTTTTACCGGGTTCCAGGCCCGGAGAAGTCAGCAGCCTTCTTCCCATAATGCTTGCAGCTGCTCAGCTTCTGGAGAAGCGACTGGGTAAGGTCTGCTTTGTGATCTCCTCAGCCCCTTCCATCAACAGATCATTGATTCCTTCCATACTGGAAAAATTTCCACTTTCTCATGTTGAAATCAACAGTGACCCGGTCGGTACGCTGTTCTCCAAATGCCATCTGGCAATCGTGGCCTCGGGCACAGTGACATTGGAAGCCGCTATCTGCGGCACTCCCATGATTATTACGTATGTGGTTTCTCCCTTAAGCTACCGGCTGGGCCGCGCCCTGATCCGGGTTGAACATATCGGTCTGGTCAACCTGATCGCCCAAAAACGTATTGCCCCGGAACTGGTGCAGCACCAAGTCACTGCTGAAGCTGTCTGTGAATCAGCCCGGGAAATACTTTCCAATCCGGATAAATACCAACAAGTGTGCCGGGAATTGGCTGTTGTGCGAGAGCGCCTGGGCAAACGGGGTGCTTCCCGGAATGTCGCGGGCATTGCCTGCAGCCTCATGGGTTGCCGCCATGATTCTTACACACAAAAAAATCCAAAACTTTTGCACTGTTGATCAAGCGGATCCGGGAAGCTTTTCCCGAAAAAAATCCCTTCACGCAGGACATGTAAACGCGTTTTAAACTCTACTATCGGCTGTAGTCCTGGGCTTTCCTGATATTGCCGACACCTCCCACATCCCTCTTTTCTACAGCATTTACAAACTGAAAATGGGGAAAATACTGTATTTCACCATAAAACAGATATTGTTATCTTGTCTCCATGCGCTGATGTGAAAATTGCATGACCCGAAAAGAACAAAAAAACGCAAAGGAGATTCATGATGAAACACCGAAAAATGATGTTCATGACAGCGATTCTGGTCGCTGCCATGCTCCCGGCAGCAAACATTATACAGGCAAAGTATGAGAGCCATGAGAAAATGGGCATTCCCGAGGATGTCGATCCGGTCCAATCCACCTATATGCCTGTGGTGATGGATAAAGATTTCCAAACCACCATGGAAAAAGACAAGAAAATGAAACCCGAGATCATGGAGCGCCAGAAAACCCTGCTTGAGCGCCGGTATGATCTGAGCGACAACCCTTCTGATGTAATGATGTCGGCAGAAAGAAAGCCTGTTCAGAAAGGCGTGCGGGTAAAACTGCCTGAGGGCATGACCTGGAAAAAACTTTCAGAAATGTCGCCGGAACAGATACGTGCACAAGGCCTATTCCCGGAAGGATTTCTTCCGCTTCCCCATGTCAAGCACGAGACCGGCGGACAGGTGATCCCGCCGGATCAGATTAAGGAGATAAACAATCTGGAACAGCGCAACCTAGAACGATTCGATGTTGCCTTTGACCTGCCCGATCACCTGCTGCCTGAATTTCCACCGCCCATATTTCTTACCACCAGACCGGACCTGGGCGATGTCTCCCAGGGCAAACTGCTGTCCATCAGAAATTATTACGAGATAATGCACGGGATACTCACCCCGGTGCAGATGGAAGGACTCAGACTTCTGCTCACCCCGTTTCCCCAGC
>JAABRW010000238.1 GCA_011390695.1 Desulfotignum sp. | reverse complement strand
GCAGCGGCGATGCAGCCAAAATCATAAGGATCATCCACAATCGGGGTAAAAAAATCCACCGTCTGAATCAGGGCCAGATCCGGGCTCACCTGGTAAACCCCGGCATCATCGGCTGTACCCATCCCCACCAGAACATTTTTATCTGTCGGGATGGACAATCCGGTTAAAACCTCTGCCAGGTCCCCTGGCGGCAGTTTGGCAGCTCAGCCCGCCCCTTTCACACACTGGGTCAACCGAAAATCCTGCAATCTGTTATCTGTTTTCCTATTCATTTCATCTCCCTGATCTGCCCGGTCACAGCGCAATGGTGCAATTAACTGCTTTCATGCCGGTTTGGCTGTACATTATCCTTTAAATCCGGCCATGAATCAAATTGAAAGAATCTCTACAGTTTTGAATTTCCATAGATAAAACCAATACGCTTTTTCAGTGAGAATTATTTTGTCATATTTTTGGCTGACAGATGGCCATATTCCGGCATGCCGAAAAAAAATCAGACAGCCGGTACAGGCAGACCCCGTTGCCGGTAATAGGCCTTATAGACCTGCCGGATCTCCCCGGATATGATCATCTCGCGGATAAGTGTTTCATATTGGGGCATCTCTTTCATGATATCGGATTTTCTGGAAATGCCTATATGGATATTTTTTATTCGGTTGAACCGGAACACAGCAATTTCAATCTGGTCTGATATGCCCATTTTATATCCAAGATCAATACCAGCTCCTTCCGGAAAAACAACGGCATCGATCCGGCCGAGCAGCAGCTTTTTCAGGTTCAGTTCTCCTTTGGGCACCGGATCCTTTCGGATTTTTTGATCATTATCAAACCGGGGGGAATACCTGGCTCCTATGGTGGTTCCGATAGTAAGACCGTTCAGGTCTTCATACCGGGTGATACGGTGGGCGTTGTTTCTGGGAACAAAAAATACCGCATCAGACCGGCTTTTATAAGCTGGTTCCACAAAGTGAATATAGTCCTGCCGGTCCGGATGCTTGACCAGGCCCACCATGATATCGATTTCCCCATTTGCCATCATGATCAGACGCCGCTTGAAAGGGGCCTGCAAAAGGACAAGTTTGGTTTCAAGCCGCTTCGAAATGGTGTGCAATATGTCCGAATTGGGACCGCCGCCGCCAGCGCTGCCCGAAACCGATGACACAATAACCTTCCGAGCGGTTGCAGGAGAAGAAAAAACCACCAGGAGAAAGCTGACCCACAGGCAGATCCAAATCACAGAAATGCATTTTTTTTTATGCTTCATACGGACACACCGGGTTTGAATATTCAGGCAAAGACAGACATATAATCATTAGACATTTTCTTGTTTTTTTTACCCTGTCTCATCCTGATATCAGCATTTTTGCCCTGTGTAAAGATATAATCAAGTCAGGGTTCTTTGCACTGCACCTGAAACGCAACCGCTGCAATTGATATTGCACCATTTGTCCAGGATTTTATTGCCTTACAAAAATCATCAAATTTGGCAGAAAATATAGTTACAATTGGTATCAGGAAAAAAACAGCCGCCTTCACCAATTTATTAGGCGCTATCAAAGGATAAACAGGCGCTATTCCGGGTTTAACGACGTAATGGCCAGAGGGGTGAGAAGCAAAGGATGGAGAAACAAAGGTGAATTGGTTTGTGGAAAGATTATCGGTGTGATTGAATGCTGGACTGCATTATGGTTCAGCTGGGAGTCGGGGAGGCTGATATAGAATTACCTGTGGGAGATAACAAATTCTGCACCATCTCAAAAAGTGCTTTTAAGGAATATGGCTTGGGAAGAACCGCATCAAACAGGTGTTTATCCATCAGCCAGGGGGTTCCGGACATGGCGATGACAGGGATACTGCCCCCTTTGAGCTGTCTGACTTCCTGAAGCATGTCTTCTCCGGACATTTTGCCCATCACAATGTCGGTTATCACCAGACCGTAATCATTGGACTGCAGTTTTCTCAGGCCCTTCTCGCCGCTGTCCGCTGTATCAACCTGGTACCCTTTTCTGGACAATACCAGGGCCAGCATTTCCAAAATTGCTGTTTCATCATCAATGACTAGAACCCTAATCTCTTCCATTCTTTATCTCCCCTGAAGATATTCTGGGGTCTCATACTATCTGAGGAAGATTCTGTCAATTGGGGTAATTACCTAATTTTCGTAGGGGAAAACCCCTATAGCAACTATAAAATTAAAACGAATGGGCCTTGTTCCCACCGTCCCGGTGATCCTGGCTGTCATTATAAATTACGTGGGGGCTATCCGTGCTGTAGACCCCCTCAAACCGATGTGCCTGGGCATCAGCTGCCAACAGAAAATCTTCCAGGAAATCAAATCCGGATCCAAAGAACATAAGGTATCTGATACACCCTGCTAAATAAGCACCAGGCCAGCTCTACGGTAGACCATAGAGGAACTGGATAATTCCTGATTAGCTCATGTGGATACGTGCAACCCGGATGATAAAACACACCAGTTTCAGTGAATCTGGTGTTAGTGGGTCATTCAAGCTGGCCGCCTGTTCCCTGTATTTCAGATCATCATGCCTGGGCCGTTCAATCGCCAGATAAAATTGAAGTACATCCACTACAATCCTTATATGCTATTTGTGTTGCACAAAAATCAAGTCATCTGTATCAAAGCCACACAAATTAGACATTTCAATGAATTTTTCAACAACTTCTCTTCCTACTGAAGGTGTCCTGGACAACAACCACAGATATTTTGTGCTTGGGCCGGAAACAAAAGCATATTGATAGTTTTCATGATCCAACTCAAAAATCACATAGGACCCATAAAAAGGACCAAAGAATGAAACTTTCAGATAGCCCTCTGAATCGCTGTTCACAAAATAGGCCTTACCCTCAGCTTTTTTCCATTCATCTTCAGATTCAGAAAAGCCACGGTTAAGAACCAAAACACCCCCGTCCTCTCTGAGTCTGTATTCGGCAGTCACCTGGCTCAACCCTTTTTCAAATGAATGATCTAACCGTGCTACTTCGTACCATTTGCCAAGATATCTCTCCAGCTCAAACCCGGTAACAGGCTGGACAGACTCTGGCATTCCCAGGCAACCATTAAGGATAAATGCACTGATCAGCAGGAATGTTTTTTTCACGGTGCTTTCCTATTACGCATAATTGCAGTTTTTTATCAATAGACCTGGTCCACGATTCAAGATGTTGCAGACCTCAGCCCGGATCAATTTGACCATAACAGGTTTTGAATTCTATTGGTATCCTTTATAAATGTGGTCCTGGAAAAGTTCTGGTATTTGATAATGATCTGCAACTTCTACTCATTATCATAAAGGCCCAGATCAGGGAAATGTTTCTTTGCACACTCACGGCAAATACCATGACTGAACTTAGCTTCAGAATGTTCATGAATATATTTTTTAATTTGGTTCCAGTACCCTTTATCATCGCGTATTTTTTTACAATAGGAGCATATCGGCAAGAGCCCGCTCAATTTTTTTACTTCTTTCAGACTCTTTTCAAGTTTCTGATTTGTTTGATCAAGTTCGATATTGTATTGTTCTATCCGTTTGAAATTTTTTTCCATATACGTTGCAATGTATTTAAGTGATGGGTTTTCAGCCTCAGAATACACACACAGTGGATAATCATTGAACTTTATCTGATGCGGTATCCAAAACTTCCCGCACCTTCTCCGTCATGTCCGCCATGGAAAATGGCTTTTGAATAAATGCCACTCCATCATCC
>JAABRW010000248.1 GCA_011390695.1 Desulfotignum sp. | reverse complement strand
GGGAATGGCAGTATAATCCTGGTTCCTGTTGAACAGAAACCGGGACTCGGCAAAAGCATCATCCGGATAATCCGCAACGGTTTCCGGTCGGAACACATAGGTGAAATATTGTTTTTCCGGGTTGTAATAATATTCTCTGCGATGCCCGGACAACAATTTATCCAGGATCCGTTCCATTCTATCACGGGTTTCAGCCGTGGCAATGCGCACCCGCTGGACATTGCTGTCCTGGTTCAGGTCAAAATCTATATCCGCCACCCAGGAATGCAGTGCCACCTTGTTGTCTCCGCTGAGGTGAATGCCTTTGGCAATGGATGCCAGAATACTTTTCAAAGATTCCTTGGTGATGGTTTCAAAAAAATAGACGGGAAGGCCCAGGTCGTCGAGGAGAATGCCGGCTGCCAGGTTGATACAGTTGGCAGTGATAAACCCTTCCGATGACAGGTCAATCACCGCCTCGTACAGCAGGCTGGGGTTAAGGTTCACACGTTTTGCTTTTTCTATGATATGGGCGCCTGCGGAGACACTCAGTCCACCGCTGGATGTGATATGCATTCGGATCTCCTGTTATATAATTATAAACCCTCTGTATCGGTCTTGCTAGTATACCCTAATTCCGGCCGGGTCAACCCCAATCCATTTTTTTTCAAGCAGGACATTTTTAGATGCCTGTTTTCACCTGTTTGTATCTCAGCAAAATTACCGCATCCGTATTGACTTCATACCCAAACAAGGATAATCTCAAGTCCTTTAAACAGGATTTGGCATATTTTGTACATACCCCTATTTTAAAAAAAATGGACTGAAACACCCACCCATGGATACCGATAACACCCAGATTTCCCTGACAAAAGAGATCCATTGTGTTTACCTGAACAGCCTGCCTTTCATGCCGGCTGTTTTCTGCAGGCTGCTGGCTTTGTCCCTTGTGCGGAAACCGGAACCTGCTTTTGGTGCCGGGGTTCAAAAAGGGCAATTGATTCTGCCTGGGTTTGTGCCTGACCCGGACCGCATCCGCAGCTACCGGAAAGTATGCGGGTTTTCCTGCATGCCGGAAGAAAAAACCATTCCGGCCAGCTGCCTTCAAACCTTTTTTATCGGCATGCTGGGCAGGTACATTACCTCGGATTTTTTTCCCGTCAACCCCATGGGACTGATCCAGACCGGACAGTCTTTCACATCAATACAGCCGGTGTTCCTGGAAGAAACCCTGGATTTGTCCTGCACCCTCCAGGATATGACCAGAACGGAAAAAGGTATCTTCACCCGGTTCTGTCTGGAAATATTTCGGGAAAACACCCTGGTATGGGAGGGAATATCCACCTATCTGACCCGGACTCCCGGTGCCGGAAAGACACTGGGGAAAAAAATCCAGGACCGGCCCCTGCCGGCACAAATGACCATACAGGTGCCTGAAAATGCAGGCCGCAGGTACGCCCGGGTATCCGGTGATTACAATCCCCACCATCTGTTTAATGCCACTGCCCGGCTCATCGGTTTCAAAAAGGCCATTGCCCACGGCATGTGGAGCCTGGCCCGGACACTGGCTGCCCTGGAAAAAACCATGACCGTCTCCCATCCCTTTGCAGTGGATGCCGCCTTCAAGCTGCCCATTTTCATGCCTGCAACCCTGACCCTGGGATATGAAAAGATTGCTGCCGTCCCTGGGCAGGTGCGGTTTGAACTTCGGGATGCTGACAAAGGCCAGCCCCATCTCAAGGGCACTTTGCATTTGCCGAACCGGGAAAAGTAACCCATGATGGGTTCGGTGTTTGCCCTGGGCTCGGCATTTTTCTGGGCTGCTGCCGTTATTTTGTTTAAAAAAAGCGGGGAGGTGTTCTCCCCTATTTCCCTGAACATCTACAAAAGCCTGGTGGCCATGGTGCTGGTAACCCTCACCATGGTGGCGCTGCAGATTCCTTTTTTCCCAAACCAGCCGTTAAACAGCTGGCTGATTCTTTCGTTATCGGGATTCTTGGGCATTACCCTGGCAGACCTGTTCTTTTTCATGGCCCTGAATCGCCTGGGGGCAGGCCTTGTGGCCATTGTAGAATGTCTGTACCTGCCCTGTGTGCTGTTATTTTCTTTTCTTCTGCTGGATGAAAGTCTGGGCATCGGGGGTATCATCGGCGGTCTCATGGTGCTGTCCGCCGTTCTGGTGGGATCATTGAAAAAAAAAGATCTGGCTCTGGAAGAGGTTGTGCCGCCCACGGACAACCTGGCCGGCATCATTGCCGGTGTGCTGGCCATGATTTTTCTCTCTTTAGGGATTGTCATCATCAAAGAAATTCTGGAATATACCGATGTATTCTGGGCCACCCTGGTAAGGGTGAGCGCCGGAGTGGTAACCCTCATGATCATGGTGGCCTGCCACCCGCACAAAAAGCGCTATCTTGCAGAACTCAAATGGTCCAGATCCTGGCTCATCGCCCTGCCCGCATCCATCTGCGGCAACTATATTGCATTGCTTCTCTGGGTGGCCGGCATGAAATATACCACCGCCTCCCAGGCAGCCATCCTCAACCAAATGTCCACCATTTTTATTTTTATTCTTGCTGCGGTATTTCTCAAGGAAAAAATCACGGCCAACAAGGCTGTGGCCATCTGCATGGCGGTGTCCGGGGCTCTGCTCACCATTTTTACCTGACAGGTACAGCCTTTGCAGCCAGGCCAGACAGCTTCTGCCGGACATAAGCACTTGACTATTTCATAATTTTCCGTCTAAATAGGCCCGTAAATCTATAATACCAAGGAGTTTACATGGCAAAACAAAAAGTGGTCCTGGCCTACTCAGGCGGACTGGATACCTCGGTCATCCTCAAATGGCTGCTGGAACAGGGATATGAAGTGTTTGCATATATGGCTGATATCGGTCAGAAAGAAGATTTTGCAGAAGCCAGAAAAAAAGCTTTGAAAATAGGTGCTTCTGACGTTTTCATTGAAGATATGCGCAAGGAATTTGTAACCGATTATATTTTCCCGGTATTCAAGGCCAATACCCTGTATGAAGGCCGGTACCTTCTGGGAACCGCCATTGCACGGCCGTTGATTGCAAAAAAACAGATCGAGATCGCCCGGAACGTGGATGCAGCCTATGTCTCCCACGGTGCCACCGGCAAGGGGAACGACCAGGTGCGGTTTGAGCTGTCCTATTATGCCCTCAATCCCAAAATCAAAATCATCGCCCCCTGGAAAAACACGGCATTCCTGTCGGCATTCAAAGGCAGAAGCGATCTTCTGGCCTATGCAGACAAACACGGCATCCCCACCAAACAGACCGCATCCAAGCCTTACAGCGAAGATGACAACCTCCTGCACATCTCCCATGAAGCCGGCATCCTGGAAGATCCGGCCCATGAATGCGAAGAAAGCATCTACTCCCAAACCGTGTCCCCTGAAAAAGCCCCGGATGTTCCCACCCGCATCAAAATCCGGTTCAAGGACGGCATCCCGGTAGAGGTGGTCAACCTGGAAGACAACACCCGGAAAACCGATGCCCTGGAATTGTTTGAATACCTGAACCAGCTGGGAAGAGAAAACGGCATCGGCCGCCTGGACATGGTGGAAAACCGGTTTGTGGGCATCAAATCCCGGGGGGTATATGAAACTCCGGGGGGCACCATCCTCCACGAGGCACACAAGGACATTGAAGGGATTGCCATGGACCGGGAGGTGATGCGGCTGCGGGATATGCTGGGGGCCAAGTTTGCCGAACTGATATATAACGGGTTCTGGTTCAGTCCGGAAATGGAATTTCTCATGGCAGCCATGGACAAGAGCCAGGAGGTCATCGACGGCGAGGTCACCCTCAAACTGTACAAGGGGGTTGCCTATCCTGTTGCCAGAACCAGTGCATCTTCTCTCTACGACCAGGATCTGTCCTCCATGGACATTGCCGGCGGGTACAACCAGGAAGATGCCGAAGGATTCATCCGCATCAACGCCATCCGCCTCATGGCCCACAGAAACATCATCAGCCGGGGGTAGACCAAAAGTTTTGTTGTATGCTATCCGATATAAGAAGATAAAAATGCCTGCCAAATGTTTCTTGCAGACACAGAATGTCTGAGAGGCAGATGGCAGGCGATGAAATTACAGGAGGATGCATGCCCCACCAGGTAACAAAACAGACACCCGGAATAATTGTCCTTTTCCTCATATTGTGGCTCGCTGCAGCACTGCCTGCCCTCAGTACCACATCGCAACCTGCCGGGATTGCACCCGAAGACTTTCCTGCCTGTGATGCCATTACCCCCAATGTGGCCTTCTGGATAAAGATTTTTACCCAATACGGCCGGTCCCAGGGAGTAATTCACGATTCCCGCCACCTGGACCGAATTTACGGGGTCATCCATCTGGACCCGGACCGCACGGCAACGGCCGCCCGGAAAAACAAGCAGGTCCGAAAGGCTGCCTTTGAAAAATACAAAACCGTTTTACTGGCCCTGGCCGGGGGCAAATCTCCTGCCAGCCCTCTGGAAAAACATGTGGCCGGCCTGATTGGTCCTGATGCAGCGCCGGCAGATTTCAAACAGGCTGCTTTCCGCATCCGGTGCCAGACCGGCATCAAAGACCAGTTCAGGGCGGGTTTGATCCGGTCCGGGGCGGTGATTGATGAATATAAGCGCATCTTTTTGTCCCATGGCCTGCCTGTGGATCTAGTGTACCTGCCCTGTGTGGAATCTTCCTTTGATTTCAATGCCTATTCCAAATTCGGTGCAGCAGGCATCTGGCAGTTTACCCGGGGAACCGGAAAGCAGTTCATGGAAATCGGATATGTGGTGGACCAGCGCAGGGATCCCTATATTTCCGCCGATGCTGCCGCCCGCCTGCTCAAAAGAAACCATGCCCAGCTCAAGGACTGGGCACTGGCTATCACCGCCTACAACCACGGCCTGGCCGGCATGAAACGGGCCAAAAAAGCCATGGGCACATATGAAAACATATTTTTACGGTACCAGAGCCGCTCCTTCAAGTTTGCCTCCAGAAACTTTTACCCGGAATTTCTGGCTGCCCGGCATGTGGCCAAAAACTATCAGCAATATTTTGGAGAGCTGCCTTTTGCCAAACCCGTTAATTATACCCGGTATACAACCAAAGGGTTTCTCAGTGCCAGGTCATTCACCCGGGCACTGGACATGGATATCCAGGAATTTCACACCCTGAATCCGTCACTGCGCACCCCGGTGTTCAAGGACCTAAAATATATCCCCAGAGATTTTGAGATCCGCCTGCCCGCCCATATTCCGCTCCATGATGCCAGGCAGACGGCCGCAAGCCTTTACCAGGAAAAACAAAAGCCCAGCCGGTTCCATGTAGTGGCCAAAGGAGATACTGCCGGTGCCATTGCCCGGATACACAATGTTTCTCTCAATGAACTGATCCTGGCAAACAACCTTAACCGGCAGGCGGTGATCTTCATCGGACAGAATCTGCGCATTCCAGTGAAAGAAAAATCAAATACCATGCCCGGCACCATCCTGGCAGACCAGGCTGATACGAAAAATCCTCTGGTCCCTGACAACCGGCAGACCAGCCCCAAAACCATTGCCAAAAAAATTGCCAAACCCGCCCGGGTAAAATCCCCTGTTTCTTTACCCGAACCGGCAAAAGCCCCGCAGCAGCCGGTGACTGTCGCAGCCCAAACACCTGAAATACCAAAAAACGATTCCGGGGAAGTGGCAGCCCTGCCCGCACCTTCGCCCGACAGAATCAATCCTCTGGTTGACACCAGCAACCTGAAAATACAAAAAATTGTGACAGGTGCCGGCAATGCCCGTTTGGGTATCATCCAGGTGGAGGCAGAGGAAACTTTGGGCCACTATGCTGACTGGCTCAAAATTCCCACCAGCCGGATCCGGACCTTGAACCGCCTGGCCTTTGGCAGACCCATCACCATCAACCAGACCATAAAAATTCCGCTGGCGGCCTCGGCTTCGGACAGTTTTGAAGAGCAGCGGTTTGAGTTTCACCGGGAAATTGAAGAAGATTTTTTTGCCTCTTTTGTGATCTCGGATGTGGAAACCTATGAAATCAAATCCGGGGATACCATCTGGTCCTTATGCCTCAAACAGCTGGAAATTCCGTTCTGGCTTTTGAAAAAATACAACCCTGAAACAGATTTCAACGCCATGCACCCGGGGCATAAACTCCATTACCCCCTGGTGGTGGGCAAACAGGATGGTGTGGTTTTCTGATCAGATTCCCAGGCGTTTTTTGATTCCCCGGAACTGGTCATAGGACAGCCCCAGCAGGGCTGCCGCTTTTTTGTGATGAAACCTTTTTTGTACCAGGGCCTGTTTTACCCGATGTCTTTCCAGGGCCTGGACCGCCTCTTTTAAGGGCATTGTCAGCAGATCCTGTGTCCATGGTTTCTGACCGGTCTTTTCTGATGATATATTTTCCACTGTTATCGCAGATGCCACCCGGTCTGATACAGGCCCTGAAGATGCCGGATCCCGGGGCACTGGCCGTGGGGGATGCCGTTCCTCCAGGGTTTGGGGTTTACCAGCATATGGATTTTCAAACGGATCAAAGACGATATCCTTTATATGGAAGGTACTGCTTTTGTATACGGCCCGTTCAATGACGTTTTTCAACTCCCGGATATTGCCGGGCCAGGGATAGGCTGACAGTTTTTCCCGGGCACGGTGGGTCAGTTCCGGCATTTTTTCCCACCCCAGTTCAAAGGCCATGCGGGAGGCAAAGTGGTTGGCCAGCAGCAGGATATCTTCTTTTCGATACCGCAAAGGCGGCACATAAATTACCTCAAATGAGAGGCGGTCCAGAAGATCGCGCTTAAAGGTTCCTGCCTTAACCATGGCTGCCAGGTCTACGTTGGTGGCTGCAACAATGCGCACATCCACCCGGATCGGCCGGGAAGATCCCACCCTTTCAAACACACCGTACTCCACTACCCGTAAAATTTTTTCCTGGACCTCCATGGGAATGGTACCGATTTCATCCAGAAACAAGGTGCCGTCCGACGCCTGTTCAAACCGGCCGGTGTGGCGGGTGCCGGCCCCGGTAAAAGCCCCTTTTTCATACCCGAACAGTTCAGATCCGATAAGGGTGGGGGTTAAGGCGGAACAATTAAGGGTAACCAGCGGTTTTTGCCATCGCCTGGATAAAAAATGGATCCGGGTGGCTGCCAGCTCTTTGCCGGTTCCCCGCTCCCCCAAAATCATCACGGGACGGTCAATGGGAGCCACCCGGGAAATCTGCTCCTGAAAGGTAATAAATGCCTCGGACTGGCCTACCGCCCCATCCATGGATACATGGTGGTCCATGGATGTATCAGCATCTGAATAAACCATGTTTTTTGCGCACCTCTTAAAAATAAGGTTGATAATACATAAAAAAAGTCAATTTTACCACTTAATGGTATAATTTGCCATGAGATTGTTTTTGTGTCAATCCCGGTTGGTATCGGCAACCGGTGTAACCTGCCAAAACCATTCATGATCTTATTTTCTCCCAACAATGGCACGCTTCCTGCTGTTTATTATGCCGTCTGACATTTGAAAATACAGGGACCTGGTCCCCACCAACAAGGAGAAGAACCATGGGCATTTTTACAAGATTCAGAGACATTGTATCTGCCAATATGAACGCTATGCTGGACCGGGCTGAAGACCCGGAAAAACTTATCAAACTGATGATCCGGGAGATGGAAGATACCCTGGTTGAGCTTAAATCTTCCTGCGCCGGCACCATTGCCAGCCGGAAAAAAGTGGCCCGCCTCCTGGAGGACACCCGGGAAAAAGAAGCCTTCTGGGATCACAAAGCCGGCCTGGCTGTGTCCAGGGGCAGAGATGATCTGGCCCGCCAGGCTTTGCTGGAAAAAAGACGGTTTGCCCAAAGGTGCGAGGCCGTGGAACAGGAGCTGGATGAGCTGGGCGCCATTGTGGAACAATACAAAGATGATATCCAGGAACTGGAAAACAAGCTCAAATCCGCCAGGGAAAAACAGCGCATGCTGGTCCAACGGCACATCCGGGCCCAGCGCAAAAAAAAGGCCCACCAGGAAATCCGGCGGGTGGATTCCGCTGAAGTCATGCAGAAATTCGAGGAAATGGAATCCCACATCGAACGGATGGAAGCGGAAGCAGATCTTGTAAATTACGGCAAAAAAACCAGTCTGGAAGAAGCATTTGAAGCACTCAGTGCAGATGATGATATTGAACGCCAGCTGCATGATTTAAAATCCTCCCAAACAGCGCAGAAAAATGATACTAATACACTGTAGATTAATTACATCAGGGGAAGGACGTTTATAATGCATGGTGCGACAATCATCGGAATCGCCATGGGCGGATTTATTTTGTTTCTGGCTACTGTCGGACTCATTGTCATCGGTATCATCCGGGCCGCCAAAACCGGCGGCATCAGCAAAAAGGACCGCAAGACCCAGGACGAAGAAACCCGGATGATCCAGGAAATTTACCATGGCTTGTCAAAAATGGAAGAGCGGGTGGAAGCTTTGGAAACCATCTTGATAGAACGTAGAAAAAAGGACCGGTAAAACATGAGATACCATTACAAGCGCAGACAAAAATCCGGGTATGCCCGGTGCAGAAACCATTATACCAGATTCAAAGACCAGCTCAATGATATTGCCGGGGACCACCGCATATACCGGTCCAGAAGGGGCATACTCATGGGCGTGTGCCGGGGGGTGGCTGAACATTTTAATTTGAGCGTTTTCTGGGTGCGGATGATTACCTTTCTGATTTTTTTGTTCACCGGTTTCTGGCCGGTGGGGGTGCTGTATATTGCAGCCGGACTTATTTTAAAACCCGAACCTGTGGTCCCGTTCCAAAACGAAAAAGACCAGGAGTTTTATCAGTCTTATACCACCTCCAGAGAATCCGCTCTTCAGCGCATCAAACGCAAATTTGAAAATATTGACCAGCGGATCCAGCGCATGGAGCATACGGTCACTTCCCGGGATTTTGACCTGTAAGGCACAAGGTTTTCACAAATGCTGTTTTTATAAGATATGTAAAAGTGTCAGTCCGTCTTTTACCAGGATCAGGGCCAGAATGCACAGGGCCAAACCCAGACCGCGCATGGTATACACATAGGCCCGGCCTTTGATAACTGCCCTGGACCGGCCCACCAAAAGGGCCAGACCCACTTTGGATCCTACCAGCAGCAGGTAAAAACCGGCAACAAATCCCGCAGCTGTGGCCGCATTCACAGCCATGGCCCGATGAACCACCGGGGCCCCCACCGATATCCAGAACAGATACGGGTGGGGGCTCAATACATTCACCAGAACGCCCTTTGCCAGGGCGTTGTTTGTTGAAACATCCGCATTGACAACCAGTGCCCTGGTCTGCAGGCCCTTGTACCCCATGCGGAACACCACACCACCCCCCACAAGGGAAATTGCGCCCAGCACCGCCTTAAAATCCGACATGGTGGACAAAATACCCACCGACACCAGGATAATGGGCAGGTCACTGATCAAAGGCGCCAGGGCCACCCGGATGCCGGCCCCCACATTCTGCCTTAAGGTCTCAGACACCACCAGGGTCAGCAGCGGCCCCGGCGCAAGCCCGGCTGACAGCCCCAGCACCAGGCCCATGGTTAAAAAATGTATCATCAAGATTGTATAGCGCTTCTTTAAAGAGACTTGCAATCTTTTTTTCGCTGCATTTTACAGACACTCCCTGCATGCCGGCTGGTTATCCCAATGGGTTATGATAATGAACAAAGAGGGGGCGGGGGTTATTGTGACTGCCTGTGGAGGTTCTGCCCACACCCCTGATCAAAACCAGAAGGATTAGGTATCATCGGGAGATCTGGAAACCAACCCCAACCAGCTTTTAGGGGAAGGGGCCGGCTCCGGATCTGGCTTTTGATTTTTAGGCCTGGTTAATCCTGGTATTTAAAGGACAACCTGAGATTGGTGCGAAACCGGGCGGGCTTGCCCTCTTCAATTTTCACATCCAGCTTCTGGACCTCTGCGATTCTCAGATCGCGCAGGGAACCGGACGCTTTGGCAATGGCTTGGTTGGCTGCATCTTCCCAGGATGTGGTGCTGGACCCAACAAGATCGATAATTTTGTAGACACTTTCACTCATGATACCCTCCTTGAAAAAGAATTAAAAAAAAAGCAGGCCGTGGGAGCACAAGATGAATGGCAGACAATAAAACAGACCAGAATGAGATTCAACACTGATATCTGAATTATATAATAATCCGCCCGGATGTCAAAAACTTTTTCCGGATGCGGGCTGTTCCAATAACTTTACAGGCCCGGGATCTTTGTTTAAAAACCGGTTTATAGTCTCATAATAGGCATCAAACAGGGATATGGTATTGTGGCCTGCCCCGGGGATATGGACCATTTTTTTAGGACAGGTCAGGCTGTCAAACAGGTTTTGGGTATTGTGGATGGGAATGACCCCGTCTTCCCTGGATGCCAGCACCAGAGTAGACGACCGGATATCAGCGGAAAAATCAATGGTGCGGTGCCGGTCCTGCAATACCAAATTCACCAGCCAGGCAGGGTAATAGGCAGCAGCCACATTCTGTATGCTGTCAAAGGGACAGGTGAGAATCAGCCTGCCCAGGTCCCGTTCCAGGGCCAGGGAGGCGGCCATGGAAGAGCCTATGCTCCGGCCCCAGGCCACGCATTTTGCCGGATCAAGTCCGAGTTTTTCAACCATATGGTCATAGATGGCCAGGGCATCTGATTTGAGATGGTTTTCAGCTGGTGATCCCGTGCTCAATCCGTATCCCCTGTAATTCATCAAAACCACATTGGCAGACAATTTCGCAGCATACTCCTCGAGATTCAACGACACCTCTTCTGCATTGCCCCCGAAATAAAATATGGTGGGCAGACCGGTCAGGTCTTTTTTTAAAAACCAGCCATGGAGCACCACTTTATTTTCTGCCGGGATCCGGAGTTCTTCCACCCCCGGCATCCTGGTTTTGATATATGCCAGCCTTTCCGGTGTAACAGGCACAGGAAAATACAACAATCTACGGGAAAAAAAATACAATCCCACCAGAAAAATCAGGGCTGCCGCCACCAGAATGAATAACACTCTCATTGTCGTCTCCTTGTATTGGCTGAATATGATGGGATGTAAAATAGCCTAAGACAACCCGGATTAAAAGAGAAACCTGAACCGCTTGATTTTGGGCATCTTTTTTAGTAATAACTGGGGAATCAAAAATCCATAAAATCAGGCACGGGCGCTACAATGACAGAAAACAGGCCGATTTTTTCAATAACAACCATGCCTTGGCGGGCGCAAGAAATATGAAAGCTTTTAGCTTTTAGCTGTTAGCTGTTAGCTGAGTACTGACGGCTGACGGCTTTCATAAAAAGGAGAAGGAAGGTGAATTTCATATATCTGGTAATTATAGCAGCCATCGGCGGCGTTGCCGTGGCCCTCCAGGGACAGCTGATGGGAAGTATTGACAAAAATGTGGGAACCCTTGAAAGCGTCTTTGTCACCTATGGCGGCGGCGGATTTATGATCGGCATTATCATGATCCTTTTACGGGGGGGAAATTTATCAGGCTTACCCCTGGTTCCCTGGTACACCCTTCTTGCAGGCCCCATAGGCCTGGTGCTCATTGCTGCCATCGGCTACAGTGTTCCCCGCCTGGGCCTGGTACCGGCATTCACCATTATGGTGGCTGCCCAGTTCATGACAGCTGCTGTGATTGACCAGTTCGGTCTGTTCGGGGCGGAGATCAGGCAGATCAGCCTGTCCCGGATATCCGGCATGCTTGTCATGCTTTTGGGCATCTGGCTGACCATGCGGTAACCGGTGGGGTGTTATC
>JAABRW010000236.1 GCA_011390695.1 Desulfotignum sp. | reverse complement strand
CCTATGATAATGGAGGTGCGCAGCCCGTAAAACATGGTGGACAGCATGTCCCGACCCTGGTTGTCGGTGCCCAGGGGGAATTCGTTTGATCCGCCGTCCATCCACATGGGGGGGATTTCCGAATTCATGATGTCGATATTGGCGGAATCATAGGGGTTCATGGGAGAAATCCAGGGAGCGGCAAACGCGATAAGCAAAAAAAACACCAGGACAACAAAGCTTGCCATGGCCACCATGTCCCGCCGGAAACTGTATAAAAAATAGGATTCTTTAAACTGCTGTAATTTTGTTTTCATTTGGTTCCTGCTATCCTGACCGTGGGATTGATAAAGCCATAGAGAATATCCACCACCGTATTGACCACCACAAACAAGGCCGCCACCACCACGAGATATGCAATGAGCAATGAGAGATCCGCCCGGTTCACTGCCTCTAAGAACATGAATCCCATGCCCGGCCACTGGAATACCAGTTCCGTGAGCAGGGTAAAGGCAAACATGATCCCGATCTGGACTCCGAACACCGTGATGACCGGCAACAGGGTGTTCTTGAATGCATGCACCAGCCAGACCCGTTTGGGCGACAACCCTTTGGCCCAGGCATATTTGATATATTCGGTTTCCAGCACCTCCATCATCTCAGATCGAATCAGGCGGATAAACAGGGGCAGCATAAGCGTGGACAAGGAAATACAGGGAAGAATCAGATGTTTGAGCCCGTCAATGGTTAAAAGCCCGGTCATCCATATGCCGTTGCCGAAAAGATCCACGGTTTCCCCCCGGCCGTAGGAGGGGAGGATCCGCCAGTGCACCGCAAACAGATAAATCAGCAGAATGGCGGTCAAAAACACCGGCATGGACACCCCTAACGTGGAAAAGCTCATGGTAAACCGGGACAGCCAGCTTCTTGGCTTCAATGCACAGTAAACCCCCAGGGGCAAAGACAGGAAGATTATGATCAACGCAGTCCCCAGCACCAGCTCGATGGTGGCGGGTGCATGGTTCACAATCACTTCAAGGTTGGGTTTGTTGTATAAAAATGACCGCCCCAGATCCCCCTGGGTCACGGCATTTTTGACAAACCGGCCGTACTGGACCAGGAACGGATCATTGAGCCCCATTTTATCGGCGATCTGTTGCCGCTCTTCCGGGGTGACCCGTTCCCCCACCAGATCCCGGACCGGATCACCAAACTCTTTTTTTATGGCAAATACCACCAGGCTGATAACCAGCATGACCACCACTGCCTGGAGAATTCTGCGTATGATAAATGCAATCATGTGATGCCGTTGTTTCCAGATTTTAGCACTGCCGCCCGGAAAACCTTTCCGGACGGCAGTGACAGGTTAAACTGCAAAAAATCGACAACCGAATTTTCTATTCGATGACCAGGTCTCCGATATACGGAAAGTTCTGGGCATTGATGACCGGTTGCGCCTGCACATTCTTTTTGACGCCATAGGAATGGTTCTGCCAGTGAAACGGCACAAACGCGGCATCATCATACAGAATCTGCTCGATTTCCTGGAGCATGGCGGTCCGTTTTTCCACATCGGTCTCCGACTGAGCAGCGATGGTCAGTTCATCCACCCGGGGATTGCAGTATCCGCTGTTATACTGGCCATAGCCGGTTTCTGCATTGGGGCACATGGTCAAAAATTCGGAAAAGTTCCCGGAGTCTTCGGTATCAGAATGCCATCCGATCATCATCATGTCGGCGGCCCTGGCATCAAATTCATTCCAGTACTGGGCCTTAGGCATGGTTTTCAGGTTGACTTTGATGCCGATTCTGCCCAGCATCTGGGCCGTGGCTTCGGCAATCTTGGCATCATTGACATACCGGTTGTTGGGGGCCATCATGCTGATTTCAAACCCATTTTCATATCCGGCTTCTTTCATGAGGGCCTTGGCCTTTTCAAGGTCATAGCGGGGTGTGAGGTTTTCCTTGTAGCCGAGATAGCCTTCGGGACCCTGCTGGGCCGCCACCGTGGCCGTGCCTTTCATGATCTGTTTGACGATGCCTTCGTTGTTCACAGCATGGACAATGGCCTGGCGGACTCTGACATCCTTGAACGCCTCCACCCGGTTGGGGTTCATCTGGAAGGTGATGATCCGGCCGCCGTTAATGTTCACCAGTTTGACCTTGTCATCGGACTGGATTCTGGCAAAGTCCTGGGGGGGCACCGGAGAGATCCAGTCCACTCCGCCGGACAGCAGGGCTGCCACACGGGTGGCGTTTTCCTTGATGGGGCTCAGGATGAATTCAGTGACATTGCCCGGGCTGTTTGTGTCCCAGTAGCCTTCAAACCGTTTCATTTCCAGGATTACGTTGTGCTGGCGGTTGGTGACAATAAAGGGGCCTGTGCCCGAGGCATTGTTCAATGCAAACGATTCACCGATTTTTAAAATCGCATCCTTGGGCTGACCGTTTTCATCGGTACCGGTATAAAATTCGGAATCCATGGCAAAGAAATAGGTGGCCATGTTGAGCACCAGGGGATACGCTTTTTTGGTTTTAACGTCCACGGTGTAGTCATCGACAATATAGCAGCCGTCAAAGGGTTCCAGCAGACCTTTGAAGTCCACGCTTTTGCGCATGCGGTCAAAAGACCATTTCACGTCTTTGGCAGTAAAATCGTTGCCGCTGTGAAATTTGACACCCTTTCTGAGATGAAACCGCATGGTCAAATCATCCAGCCGTTCCCAGCTGGTGGCCAGGCGGGGTTCGAAATCCATTTCCTGGGTCCAGCGTACCAGGGGGTCAAACACCCAGTGGGAGAGCTGGAGCATGCCGCCGGAAAGTTGGACCTGGGGATCCAAGGATACCGGGTCGGCATCCAGCCCCATCTTAAAAGTCTTTGCACCGGCAGACACCGTCAAAGACATGGCCATAAAAATACTTAACACAGTCAGTAGTAATTTTTTCATTCTCATCCTCCAAATTAGTGTTAATCACAAATTCATAAAGCAACTGACATATGCATGTCAGGGGCCTTAACTATCCTGTATTGTCCAACTAGTTAGAATTACCAAAAAACAACACCAGGGTCAAGCAGTATCAATATTTTGAAAATAATCATTGACACGGTTAAAATTCCATGTAATGAATGAGTATTCATTTTATTGAGATCAGGTATTCTCTTTGCATTTATTGCGGAATCATTTTTAAAAATGAATTGCAACCTTTTATTATAATTTAATATTAAATTTATCAAGCAACTTTTTTCATGGGTTTTACCTGGGTATTCCCGTTAAGAAATCAGGAATCAACCCAATGAACAACTATTCAGAACCCGTGACAGACATTCACAATTAGGAGGAGGATCATCCAATCATGACACAGGTAATTTCAGACCGGCGGGACATCGAATTTGTCATGCATGAGCAGCTCAACGCAGAATCGTTGTCCAAACTTTATGACGGATTTGCGGATTTCAACAAAAAAACCATTGATCTGGTGATTTCAGAAGCCAGGAATTTTGCAGTCAAGGAACTGCTGCCGGCCAGCAAGGAAGGAGACCAGGAGGGATGTCAACTGGAAAACGGCCAAGTGACCACGCCGGCGGCGTTCAAGCGGCTGTTTGAACTGTTCAACGACGGAGAATGGCTGGCGGTCACCGAAGACCCGGAATGGGGCGGACAGGGCATGCCCAGAACCGTGGCATCGGCAGTGGCGGAATATTTCAACGGCGCCAATTATCCGTTCATGATGTATCCCGGCCTGACCC
>JAABRW010000235.1 GCA_011390695.1 Desulfotignum sp. | reverse complement strand
GCAGTGCCTGAACCCGGCCGTCCACAAACTGGTCGAGCTGAACCAAAACCGCGTCCTGATGCGGGGTGGTATAAATTTTTTCCAGGGTTTGCCTGACTTTCTGAACCACCCGGCTTTCTCCGGTCTCTTCAGCGATCAGCGCCTCGATCATATCCGCGCATTCATCAAATATCAGGCTGAAAACCGGGGTATGGTGAAACGATTTTTTTTCCAGAATATCATATACCTGATCTTCAATATCGATGAGCCGTTTCAGATTCCGCTGCATCCGTTCCAGCGTGGGGTGCCAGGTGGCTTCAGGCAGGTCCGTCAGTTTTTTAGACAGCACTTTAATGGAACTGAGCAGCACGGCCACCGGGGTTCTGAGTTCGTGGGACAGATGGCTGATCATTTTGTCTTTGGCCGCGTTCAGGCTTTTGAGCTCTGCATTGGCTTTTTTCAGTTCTTCAGACACCCGGGCGTTTTCAATGGACAGGGCCACGGTGGCGGCAATGGTACTCAGGGTTTTGAGATCCGTCTGATCAAAGGTGCCTTCTTTTTTGTTATCTGCCGAGATCACCCCGATAATCCGGGTATTGGAGTGCAGCGGCACCACCATGACATTTTTGATACGATATCCGATTTTTTCATCCCGGCTTTTGAAGGTATCCGGGTTTTCAGGAAGATAGTTCATGATCAATGGTTTGCCGCTTTGGACCACCTGGCCCGACAGCAGCTCATCCACGGGAAACCGGGTTTTTATGACCCGTTCCCTTGTGGTGGGGTCATCATGGGCCATGCCCAGAACATAGAATTCTTCAGCTTTTTCATCTAAAAGCATGACATTGGCGCCCAGGGTTCCCAGCAGTTCCTTGATCTCATTGCTGATATATTCCACAAGCCGGGAAAGTTCCGGATACTGGGGCAGTGCCTGGCTGATGCGGTTGATGGCCCCCTGGTTCCGGTCAATGCGTTTTTCCATTGTCACATCCCGGAATACCATCACCATTCTGGCCGGCTGGAGGTCTTCATCCCGGTCGATTCCGATCCGGACCACCACATCCAGAACCTGTCCGGTTTTGGTCAGTCGACGGGTGGTCAGTTTGACGACGTTTCTGTTGGGAGGCAGGGCTTTGATTTTTTTGGCCAGCTCCCCTTGCAGGCGGGCCGGGATATATTGCCTGCCCCGGGTGCCTTTGAGTTCTTCCGGGGTCCAGCCGAAGGTATGGGTGAAAGCCGGGTTCAGATAGGTGATCAGGCCTTTGGCGTTACGAATCAGCACGGGATAAGGGATGAACTGGAGAAACCGGCGGTGGTACTCGGCGGCAATCCGGTCTTTTTCCCAGAGCGCTTCCTGTTCAGCCAGCCGCGCTTCAAGGGTTTTGATTTTCTGCAGCAGCGGGTCACGGGTGTTTGGGTCGGTCATAAATCTCCTAAAAAATTATGCAAACAATACCAGGCTGGCTGCCATCACGGCCATGCCGGCCACAACCCCGTACATGGCAATGTGGTGTTCGCCGTATTTTTCCGCTGTGGGCAGCAGTTCATCTAAAGATATGAATACCATGATCCCGGCCACGGCAGCAAACATCACCCCGAACAAGGTATCCGTAATGTAGCGCAATACCAGAAAATACCCGATCACAGCCCCGGCCGGTTCAGCCAGACCGGATAAAAAAGACAGGCTGAATGCTTTTTTGCGGCTGCCCGTGGCGTAAAAAATGGGAACGGAAACGGCAATGCCTTCCGGAATATTGTGGATGGCAACGGCGACGGCAATGCTCAACCCCAGGGCCGGGTCCGCCAGCGCTCCCACAAACGTGGCAATGCCTTCCGGAAAATTGTGGATGGCAATGGCCAGGGCGGAAAACATGCCCATCCGATGCAGGTTTTTCTTGTTTATCTTGAGGTCCTGGTCGGGGATATCTTCGACATCCCTGACTTCATGGGGATTCTCAAAACTCGGGACCAGAAAATCGATCGCTGCTATCAGGACAATTCCGCTGAAAAAGGCCAGTGTGGTCATCAGATATCCCTGGACGGGCCCTAAGGCGGCCTCAAGGGATTCTCTGGCTTTGACAAATATTTCCACTAAAGAGACATAGATCATGACCCCGGCGGAAAATCCTAAGGACGCGGTTAAAAACCGGGTGTTCGTGGTTTTGGCGAAAAAGGCCAAAGCACTGCCGATGCCTGTGGACAGGCCGGCCATCAGTGTGAGAGAAAAAGCAAAAAGCACCGTACCGGCATCATACGCCATGCGCGGAAATCTCCATGAAAAGGGGGGTGTCCGGGTTAAGTTACCGCATTTGTTTCAGGTTTTACCCGTTGTTTGTAATAATTTTTTCAGGGTAATGTCAATACACATTCATACAGGATTGCTTGAATCCCGGCATCCGGTTCTTTTTTTCCACGGTCCGGGCCAGGGCAAAACTGTCCAGAAACTGCCGGGCATTGCCCGTCACAAAGGAAATAAGATGAATGTGCTGATCCAGAATCAGGCTGGCAGGGGTTTTGGATATGGCACCGCACACCAGGATGTTGACATGGTGTTTTTTCAGTGTATGAATCAGGTCGACGGGGGATTCGGGATCAAAATCCGTATAATAATGTCTGGAAATTTTTTTGTCTGATATTTCCGCCACCAGCAGGGTGCTGGCCGCATCAAACACCGGAGAAATCCGGTTCCCCCACACGGTCACAGCCAGTTTCACAAAATGCCTCCACATACCGGGTTGGTGTGCTGTTTTATGCCTGAAATAAAAATTATGCAAAGCGTGTGCCGCCATTTTTCTAATTTTGTAAAAGAAAAGAAACCAAACAGCATGAATCCGGATAATGGGTATGACCTCGAAATCCTGAGCGGTCTGTTTTTTTGAAAAATTTTGGCAATGGCAGGAACCGGGGTCGCAAAATCAGGACTGTTCTGCGGGAGATGGTTGCAATTATAATTTGATTCCCAGTTTTTTGATCCGCCGGAACAAGGTGCTTTTATGGATGCCCAGGTCTTTGGCAGCGGCATTTCGATTGTAGTTGTTCCTGGCAAGGGCATCTGAGATCAAATTGATCTGGGCCGCTTTCACGGGATCATCCACGGGGGCGTGGCAGGGTGTCTGCTTTTTTTGAACCAGAAATCCCGGCAGATGGTCACAGGAAATGGTCCCTTCCTGGCACAGCACAAAGGCGTGTTCAATAATATTTTCCAGTTCCCGGATGTTGCCGGGAAACGAATGGGACATGAGCGATGCCAGCACAGCATGGTCGATTCCCTGGATGAATTTGCCCTGGCGCAGGTTCAGTTTGGAGATAAAGCGTTCCACCAGCAGCGGGACGTCTTCCATGCGCTGGCGCAGCGGGGGCAGAAACAGCCTGACCACATTGACCCGGTAATACAGGTCCTGCCGGAACTGATCCGCTTCCATGAGTTCGGACAGGTCCTGGTTGGTGGCCGCAATGATCCGGACATCGGTTTCTTCTTTTTCCACACCGCCCAAAGGGGTGTACTCATGTTCCTGAAGCACCCGGAGCAGGCTGACCTGAAACGCCGGACTGGTGTCCCCGATTTCATCCAGAAACACGGTCCCTCCCCGGGCCAGGGCGAATTTGCCGGGTTTGTCCTTGACGGCATGGGTGAACGCCCCTTTTTTGTATCCAAACAGTTCGGATTCCAGCAATGTGTCGGGCAGGGCCCCGCAGTTGATGGCCATAAACGGCTGATCCTTTCTGGGCCCCATGTTGTGGATGGCCCGGGC
>JAABRW010000234.1 GCA_011390695.1 Desulfotignum sp. | reverse complement strand
GCCATTAAGGATTGCCAGTACTGGGATGATTTCGACCAAAAGTGTCTGTTTGAAAAAACGACTTATGTGTACAAAAATATCGAGTGCATTGAAGAGTGCCAGCACTGGGATGAATTCAACAGTACCTGTCATTACCGGACTAAGTGTACGTTCTATCCGTCTCAGAAATCATTTGTGAAGACGACATGCGAAAGGTTTGATGACTTCGAAAAGACCTGCCTGCAAACGAAGGATACGAAACTCTCACGCTGAGAGAGAGGTGGGATTGAGGTTCTTCGCAATCTGTCTCCAATTGGAGACATTCTTCCCGGCAATCAACTGAGCAAAGGATGTTTTTTTGTGAGCATAGTAGGCTGCTCAAGATTTATTATCTTATGTTGCGAGTAGCTCTATCTGCTTGATATTTAATAAAATTTTCACAAGGCCTGTGTATTTCAATATTGTCTTTTATAACAAATACTTACAAGCTTTGTTACAAAAACGTCAAAAAACTCACAACATAATGATGAACTTTTTAGGCACCTCCGCAATGATAATTCAAACCATTTTTAAAGCATCAAGGAATTTCATTTTCATTCCTCCTCTACTCATTGCGGAACAAAATATCTGGGGTGCTCCAGGCGGACACAGGTAGAATCATTGTATTTTTAACTCAGATTGTGTCCACCATATGATAAGGTTAGCATGGGGGTTAGTCCTTACAGCATAAAAATACATTTTTTAAAAAAACAGTTTTTTTTTCTGATTTGTTAAGAATCCGTCCCCCCAAGTCCCCCCATAAAATTCATTTTGCTGCATTTATCATCATCTGAGATTTGCCACATATGCTTCAACGTCATAATCTTTTCCAATTATTGGACCTTTACTGCTGACTCTTTCCATTCATCTGCTTCATGACTGACAATGACCTGGCAAGGCACAAGGTTATAACAGGCCGGCAAAGTCACTACGCATCATCGTCCATGGCATTTCTTATATTTTTTGTTGCTGCCACACCAGCAGGGCTCATTGCGGCCGAATACAACGGGTCCATATACTCACCATCCAGATAATACCAGTTGCCGGCTTCATGGATAAATTTTGATCTTTCATGCAGCTGGCCGATCTCGGAGGTTTTGTAAAAGGCTGCAAATTCAACATAGCCAGTATGCGGATCATCCGGGTCTGTTTCTGTTTTCAAAATCTTCAAGCCAAGCCACTGGGTATCATGCATTGTTTTTGTTAATGGCTTCCCTTCATTGGCCTGCCTACTGGGAGGATGCTGTGTTGACAACAGATACTCTATGTCTTTGATACAAAAGGCTGTGTACCTGGACCGCATCAACTGCTCTGGAGTTTGCGGTTTTGAGAGGCCGGCCAAAAAGAGCTGGCAGCAGTCTTTGTAATTTTTTTGGCTTCCGCAATAGCACTCCGGTTCGTTCATATGATATTGACTGTTTCTGCAAAAGGTTTAAGGCCCCGCCTTTAGGCGGGTAGCATTTTGATAGCAGTTGGATTATACTGCTTGGTATGAATTACCGTCAAGGGAAAATGGGCAAAACCATTCAATGGAACAAAACGACGGTTACCCGTCCAAACGGAGAAAAGGTGACTGCCCAGGCACCGATCATCATCTCTGCTAGCCGTTCAACCGATATTCCCGCGTTTCATTCCGAGTGGCTGGTCAACCGCCTAAAAGCCGGATATGCGGTGTGGTACAACCCGTTCAACAGGAAACCATATTTCGTTTCCTTTGAATCGGCCCGTCTCTTTGTGTTCTGGTCCAAAAATCCCAAGCCTTTGATGCCCTTTCTGGAAGAATTTAATAAAAGGAACATTAATTATTACTTTCAGTTTACGCTGAACGATTATGAAGCAGAGAAATTCGAACCCAGGCTGCCCCCCTTGGCGGAGCGAATCGATACATTTCAGGAACTTTCAGAAAAAATCGGTAAAGAAAGGGTGATTTGGCGGTTTGACCCTTTGATGTTCACACCGCGATTATCATTGGAACATCTGTTGGAAAAAATTGAAAACATCGGTAAAATGTTGAAGCACAAAACTGATAAGCTGGTTTTTAGTTTCGTGGATGTAGCCACCTATCAAAAAGTCCAGAACAACCTGGTACGGGAAATGGATTTTCTTGACCGTTCATCAGTTCTATCCACAGAACCTTCAGAAGACCAGATCCAAAAGATAGCTGAAGGTCTGAATCAATTAAAAAACCGATGGCACGAGCAGGGCTGGGATATTACCTTGGCTACATGCGGTGAATCAATAGATTTAAAAACAGACTATGGTATCATTCAAAACAAATGCATTGACGATGATCTTATTCGCTCTGAATTCTCCCATGACCCGCATTTAATGCGGTTTGTCAATAAAGGGGAAACCGATACAGTTTATCAGCAGGAAATATTTGAGACCCCTCCAAAAGTCAATATCAAGGATAAAGGACAACGCAAAGAGTGCGGATGCATCTATAGCAAAGATATCGGGATGTATAACACTTGTCGGCATTTTTGTGTCTATTGCTATGCCAATACGTCACGAAAAGCAGTGGAGAATAATTTTTCAAAATGCTTCCTTACATCGGAAAGTATTATTGGATACTCAAGTTTCGCACCCCTGAAATGGTGTAAATCCAGACAAGGCTTGCTCTAAAGTGTCAAGATATGCTTGAAAATCCTCTTGAATATCGAAGAGGTCAAAGATCTTTGAAAAACTGACATGAAAAAGGCCACGGAAAAATTCCCACAATCGTGCTGAGTAGCTTTTTACGGCAGCGTCGTCGATTAAACTTTCGAAAAGCCCGCCCATGGTTGAATAGTTCTCGGCAACGTTGAGGTAGTTAAGGACGTTGTATCTCAGAAAACTCAAAGTGGACGAATTAACCTGCCCGTTGAAATCATTGGATTGGTCTTTATCAAGGCCAGGAGTACCAACTGTCGAATAGTACATAGCCGGGATATTGTGCAACCCGGATGATGAAAGGGTTCAATTTATGGATATTTGATGTCATGGAGCCTTGCAAGTGGGTTGCTTGAGCTTCATGCTGTTTGGTAATTATACTGGATTCGACAGAAATCCCAGTCATAAGCATCCACTATCCGGATAAATTCCGCTTCAGCTCCATGGAATGAAAACCAGCTCGGGACGTTGTTGTGTCATCGGTTTCCGTTAACGATGAAGGCGGAGTCCCCAATTTGGATATATTGCAAACCATTGCAAAGCGGCTCGAAATCAAACTTGTACTTTTGCAGGCGCCGTTCAAGCGGCGCCTGCTTATGATGGCAAATGGAAAAATCAATATAATGGTGGGTCTGGTCAAACATCCGGACCGGGAAGACTATATTGATTTTATCTATTGCAATACAAAATCCTAAAGAAATTTTCAATTTGATTCATAGTTTGATTTAAAGGATAATGTATATTTACCCTGGTGTGACAACAGTGAGTTGAACTACAGTGACATGACCAAGCGGACCAGAGAGATGAAATGAATAAAAAAAAAGATAACAGATTGCATGATTTTCGGTTGACCCAGTGTGTGAAAGGGGCGGGCTGAGCTGCAAAATTACCGCCAGGGGACCTGGCAGAGGTTTTGCAAGGATTGTTCATCCCGACAGATAAAAATGTTCTGGTGGGGATGGGTACAGCCGATGATGCCGGAGTTTACCAGGTGAGCCCGGACCTGGCCCTGATTCAGACGGTGGATTTTTTTACCCCCATTGTGGATGATCCTTATGATTTTGGCTGCATCGCCGCTGC
>JAABRW010000233.1 GCA_011390695.1 Desulfotignum sp. | reverse complement strand
GCTGCCTATGAAGAGATGTTCGGCGCCCTGCCCGATTATTTTGCCGCCATTGCATATGATACCGCCAATCTGGTCATGCACTGCCTGTCTGAGCCCGAGGTGACATCAAAATCCCAATTTGTGCAGACCTTGAAAACCCTGCGCCATGACAACAGCGTCACCAGCCCCACATCCTTTGACAAAACCGGCGAATGCATCAAACCCCTCCACCTGCTCGGGTTCACGAACTGAATGGGGTCAGGCACAAAAAGTGCGTAAGAATCCCACGCCGGATAATGCCAATAATGCAACCCCATAATGGAAAAGATTTTCTTGTGTTTTATCTTCTGATATTTTATAAAATAGTATTACCACAGGGTGTCTGAAAATCAATAACGTTGTGCGCAACCCATAACAAGACGATTGGTTTTAATCTCTTTTCATTTCAGGATATCTTATGGCATGTGTAAAGTGCGGATTTCAACATCCGGAAAATGCCAGATTCTGTGCTGCATGCGGCATTGCCCTTGTCCAAAAAAAAGAATCGCCGCCGTCCCCACCCGGGACATATGAAGGAGAACGCCGGTATGTAACGGTGTTGTTTTCAGATATGTCCGGTTATACCGCCATGTCGGAAAAAATCGATCCCGAAGAGGTGCGGGAAATAACCACCCGGGTATTTGGCGGGATTGCAAAAATCATTTCCACGTACGAGGGATTTGTGGAAAAATATATCGGCGATGCAGTAGTGGCAATTTTCGGTGCCAGGAAATCATTTGAAGATGATCCTGTCCGGGCAGTAAGGGCAGCCATGGACATCCATGGATTTGTCAATGATATCAGTCCTGAGATTGAACAGGCCGTTCATATACCCATATCCATGCATACTGCTGTCAATACCGGTCTTGTGGTGACTGGAAAAATCAACATGGAAAAAGGCACCCATGGCGTTGTGGGGGATACCATCAATGTGGCGGCCAGGCTGAGCAGCCAGGCACAAAGAGATTCCATTCTGGTTTCCCGCAGTACCTACCGGAGGATATGCAGCCAATTTGCCTGTCAGCGGCTGAAAGACATCCGGGTCAAGGGAAAATCAAAGCCCATTGCCGCATACCGGGTGACAGCAGAAATCAGTGCCAAAGCACGATTTTTTCACTACCCGCAATTGCATGAAACCTATATGGGCCGGGACAATGAAATTGCATCCCTGACGGGTTTGGCCGAGAAAATCACAGCCACCTGTAAAGGGCGGATGGTGACAATTACCGGGGAGGCCGGTATCGGAAAATCCCGTCTGCTGGCGGAATTTACCAAGACACACAGGAACAGGTCATCCGCACCCTTTGATCTGATTGAATGCCACCCGGCTGCAATAAATGAAATAAGTCCATTTTATCCGTTTGTGCATTTTTTACGAAAGGTGTTCGCCATTCAGGAAAGTGACGATGATCAGCATGCCTTTGTAAAAATACAGGAAAAACTAACTGCTTTTACTGATGACCGTGCGTTGAAAAGCCTGCCGTACCTGGCAAAACTGCTGAACCTGACGATTCCTGAAGAACTTGAAAAAAAGATCCAGCTTCTGGACGGCATGGCTGTAAGGCAGCAGCTGTATTATATTTTTCGAAAACTCATCACCCAGCTTGTGCAGGACAACCCCCTGATCATTATTTTTGAAGATCTGCAATGGATTGATGATGCTTCGGCTTCTCTGATCGAACACATACTTCCCCTGACAATGGAACTGCCGCTGATGGTCATACTTGTAAGCAGGACAATGGATACAGGCCATCCAGCCCACCTGAGAAAAGTGGGGGATTCGTACAAGTCTTTTTTTTGCTGTTACAAGACAACTGCTGCACCGCTTGCTGCCTGAATTTTTTTGAATATCATGGATATGTCCAGGGAATTGCCATGGCTTCCACCGGGTTTGGCCTGGTTTGTGATATGATGAAATTACCGAATATAGCATATATATACCATCGCAGATCCCTGGCTTTGATGGATGATCTTACAGAATTTCCGATTGCAAAGGGTCATTGTTATCTGGGGCTGGGGTGGCATGAGGATTTTTTGGGAAACGCTGAAAAGGCTGTTCAGTATTATGCAGAATCCGTCCGGGAGTTCGGAGAAACAGGCGATTTGCGCCGGTGGGGAAATTCAACCCTTTTTATTGCCCTTTTATATGCCAGAATGGGTGATTTTGCCAGGAGTCTCGACCTGGCAAAAAAAAGCCATCATGTGGGTGAAAATTCAGGGGATAAACAGCTCACCGGATGGGGACTCCAGGTTCAGGGTATGGTGTATATCCACCTTGGGCGGTTGAAAAAAGCCAGACAGAAACTTGAACAGGCAATTTTATATTTGAAAGCGGTGCCTGATTTTTTAAATATGAATCTTGCCAACGGGGATCTTGGCATGTGTTATCTGCATGAGGGAGAATTTAACAAGGCATTTGATCTGCTCATGGATGCGCTGCAAAATTTGCGCAGTATGAAATTCAGAGGATATGATATCTGTTTTTTGAAAAACAATGTGGCAGAGTATTATGTAAAAAAAATGAGATCGATGGGCCACAAAAATGATACTCAGCTGATTAAAACGGCTGCAGAGGCATGTACCGGTGCAGTAAAAGAAAGTGCGTATTACATTTGGGCAATACCCCAGGCTTACAAATGGCAGGGGTGCTTTTTTCAGCTCACCGGCAAACCGGAAAAAGCCCGAAAATCCTGGTTTCAGGGCCTGGCCGTTGCTGAAAAACTGGGCATGGAATATGAAGCGGCATTGATCAGGAAAGATATGGATCGAGCAATGTGAGGACAAGGTTCTCAAACCTCCCAATCTTGGCTGGCAAATTCATTTTGCCATGGAAATTTTTTACCAAAATTAAAATATTATTAAGGATTTTTGCCTTTTTTGACAGGACGGTGACGGGTGCCAAGTTGCCGGGCCCTCGTCACTATTTGCCTGTCAGCTGTCACGATTTCTTTGTCGCGAAAAACTAAAATCGGCTCAGCATATTTACAGAAAAATGTTGCATTATCTCTTTTGATGCCCAATAATTGACCCAAAAACCCGGATCATTGGAATAGAAAATCAAAAACGATGTAACCGAAAAGGGAAGCGTTATGCACAGCCGAATTACAATAAATGCCAACATCTGCCACGGTCAAGCATGCATCAAGGGAACCAGGATTCCGGTTCACCAAATTATCCGCATGCTGGCCAACGGGGATAAAATTGAAGAACTTATAGAGGATTATCCGACCCTCAAACAGGATGATATTTATGCCTGCCTGGATTATGCTGCAACACTTGCAGAGGAACAGATTACGCCCATTGAACACGCCATATGAAAATTTTTGTTGATGAGAATATCCCTCTAAAGACGGTAAAAGAACTCGTACTCCAGGGATATGATGTTATAGATATCCGCGGCACAGAGGATCAGGGAATTACAGATAAGGAATTATGGCAAAAAACTCAGGAACTTCAATGCCTTTTGATCACCACTGATAAAGGATTTACCATCTATCGGGAAAATCCCCATTACGGTATTTTAATCATCCTTCTTAAACAGCCTTCCCGGCAGAAAATTCACCAACGGGTATTACAGGCTCTCAAGCACTACACCCCAAAACAATGGCCCGGACTGATGGTGGTTATGCGCGATACCGTCCAAAGCACCTGGAAGTCTCATGCTGAAAAATAAAGAGGCTGCCTGTATCATCGGACCCATGGTGATGGCCCAGGCTGTGTACGGGCTGGACCAGACC
>JAABRW010000232.1 GCA_011390695.1 Desulfotignum sp. | reverse complement strand
ACCTGTGGATCAAACTGGGTACCTGAATTTTTCCGTATGATTTTAAGGACAAGGCTTTTTTCCATTTTTTTGCGGTATGCCCGGTCAGATGCCATGGCATCATAGCAATCAGCCACTGCCATGATCCTGGCCAGTTTGGGGATGGCCTCGCCCGCGAGCCCGTCAGGGTATCCTTTGCCGTCAAAGCGTTCATGGTGGTGCCGGATGATCTCCATCTCCCGGTCCCACAACCCCAGTTTGCTTATAATATCAGCCCCGATAACCGGATGTTCTTTGATTTTTTCATATTCTTCATCTGTAAGCCGGCCCGGTTTCAAAAGGATATCATCCCTGATACCGATTTTACCGATATCATGAAGGCTGCCGGCAAAATTTATCACATCCAGCTCTTCTTCGGAACAGCCCATTTCCTCGGCAATCATATGGGCATACCTTGCCACCCGGGTGGAATGCCTGCGGGTATAGAGATCTCTGACCTCCAGGGCGGTAACAAAGGCAAACAGGGTGGAAAATAAATTGTCGTATATATTTTCATACAGGGCAATATTTTCAATGGCGGATGCTGCCTTCTGGGTGATGAAATTCATGTAATAAATATCTTTTTCACTGAAAAACCGGTCCTCCTGAAAAATAAAAGCAGATGCCACCCCGAAGATTTTGTCCCGAATTTTCAAGGGAACCACCATAAAGGAGTTCACCGGTTCATCCAGCTGGCTGTTTTCCTTTGATTCCGAAACCAGGCAGGGGTTTTCATCGGTCATAAGGCATTCTTTAACAAAAATTTTGGTTTTTTCAGGAATGTCTTTTCCAAACCGGCGCTCGATCAGATCACTGGTATATGCGGAAGAAGATTCAGCCACCAGCACCAGTGATGCATCTTTTTCTGAAAAAATATGAAAAAAAACCCTGTCCGCCTTGAGTTCTTCCACCCCTAAATCCACCACCTTATTGAAAATCCCGTGGCTGGAATCAGTGGTGGAAAAATCCTCCATTACCCGGTTCAGGGTATTGACCTCTTCCACCCGTTTGAGCAACTGGGTATTCAATTCCTGGAGCCTGGCTTTCCGGGCCACTTCTTCCTTGAGGATCAGGTTTTCCACAAACAGTTCGCGTTCCCGTAAAATCCGCTTTAATGTCAACTCCATCTGTTCAAGATTCACCGGTTTGATGAGATAGTCCACCACCCCGTTTTTCAAGGTTTGAATGGAATTTTCCAAAGACGGATACCCGGTCATCACCACAACCGGCAGGGTATTTTCAATCTGTCTTATTTTTTCAGCCAGCTCAAGCCCATCCATCACCGGCATGTTGATGTCTGTGAAAATGCAGGAAATATTTATGCGGTTGATAATCTCCAGGGCCTTTGCCCCGTTTTCAGCAGTATATACATCATATCCTTTTTTTTGGAAATATCCTTCTGTTACATCCCGGATTCCTTCTTCATCATCCACCACCAGAACCTTAATGGTATCGTCAATCATGGTATTTTATTATCAACCTGTTTATGAATATTGTATGTATTTCTGTAAATGTATATGAAAGCAATGGTTTTATCAATAAAAATTAAAATACAATATTTATGGCAGTTGTAGAGAATATAATTCTAAAATTTACGTTAAAATATAATATTTATTCTTGACATATAAAAAAAATATGAATATTTTACTCAAAATTGCCCATTCACCCCATACCATACCAACGGATGCAGCGCCATGGACAAAACTGATTTACACATTCTGCAGATCCTGCAGAAAAAAGCAAGAATTCCCAATGTTGAAGTTGCCAGAACTATCGGCATGGCGCCGTCTGCCGTACTGGAACGAATAAAAAAACTCGAAGCATCGGGTATTATACAAGGTTACGAGGTCCGGCTCAACCCGGAAATGTTTACCTGTGCCATGGTGGTTTTTGTTCACATACAGGTATCGGATCCTGCCTGTTTTGATCAGACCGGCAACACCCTTGCCGCCATCGACCAGGTCCAGGAGGTCCATTACCTGGCCGGCCGGGACTGTCTGATGGCCAAACTTCGGGTGGCGGACAACAAAGAGCTGGCACATATTTTACACACCCGGATCAACAGCATAGATGCTGTTGTGTCCACCCGGACCCACATCGTGCTTTCCACCTTTAAAGAAAGTGCCAAAATCATGTTGAACCGCACCATCTGATGCTTCTGACCATTTTCGCATAAAATACCTATTCAAGGAAATTTCCCATGCCCATGTCACATGCATTCCATAAAAGGCTTTCTGCAATCCTGCCTGATATCGTCTCCTTTTTCGGCACCCCGTTTCATATCTATGATGAAACCGGTATCTGTGAGACCTGCGACACCCTTAATGCCCTGTTCAGGCCTGTTGACCGGTTCAAAGAATACTTTGCCGTCAAGGCCCTGCCCAACCCCGCCATCATGAAGATCCTGCACAAAAAAGGATTTGGATTTGACTGCAGCTCTGTACCTGAACTGGTATTGGCCAGAAAAATCGGGGCCAGAGGAGAAGAACTCATGTTCACTTCCAACAATACCAGTGATGAACAGTTCCGGCAGGCCATGGCCCATGGCGGGTGCATTTTGAACCTGGATGATATCTCTTTGATTTCAAAACTGCCCGGGGTCCCGGAACTGATCTGTTTCCGGTACAATCCCGGCCCGAAACGGTCGGGCAACCATATTATAGGCAATCCTGTGGAAGCCAAATACGGGGTCAGCCATGACCAGATCCAGGCAGCCTATGAAAAAGCCGTCAAGATGGGGGTCAAGCGGTTCGGCATCCACACCATGCTGGCATCCAATGAACGCAATTATACCTACATGGTTGAAACCGCGGACATGCTGCTGGAAATCATTTCATCACTGCACCAAAAGCTGCATATCACTTTTGAATTCATAAACATCGGAGGCGGCCTGGGCATTCCCTACACCCCGGAAGACACCCCCTTTGATCTGGCGGCCATGGCCGGAGGCATCCTGGGATCTTTGGCAGAATTCAGAAAAAAACACAGCTGGGCCCCCGGGCTGTACATGGAAAGCGGCCGTTATATCACAGGCCCCCACGGGGCCCTGGTCACCACCGTCATCAACCACAAGCATACCTACAGGGAGTATGTGGGGGTGGATGCCTCCATGTCCGCGCTCATGCGGCCGGGCATGTACGGTGCCTACCACCATGTGCATGTCCATGGAAAAGACCATCTGCCCGTGTCCGGACCGGTTGACGTTGTGGGGGCTTTGTGTGAAAACAATGACAAATTTGCCGTCCAGCGGCCTTTGCAGCAAACCTGTGAAGGCGATATCCTGGTGATCCATGACACCGGGGCCCACGGCCATTCCATGGGGTTTAACTACAACGGGCATTTACGGCCCCAAGAACTTGTGTTAAAACAAGATGGCAGTGTTGCACTTATCCGGCGGGCTGAAACCATGGCAGATTATTTCGCCACCCTGGATTTTGTTCCCCGGGTCATGCCGGCACCGTGAAAGCTGTTAGCTTTTAGCTGTTAGCTTTTAGCTTTTAGCTGTTAGCTGTTAGCTGAGTACTGATAGCTGACGGCTTTCATATGTATAAACAGATTACATGGCCGGATTCCCATGAAAGGAGGTATCATGTCCCATTGTATGGTTCTTGTCACCTGCGGCAGTGAAACAGAAGCCAAAGATCTGGCATCCAAAATTGTTCACAGAAAACTGGCTGCCTGTGTGCAGATGAATCCGGTGGTCAGTGTGTTTACCTGGGACGGCCGGGTGCAGACGGAA
>JAABRW010000231.1 GCA_011390695.1 Desulfotignum sp. | reverse complement strand
TGAAGGCACCGGCAGTATATAAATAACGGATAATCAGGACAATGAACAAAGATGATACCAGAATGACGGATGTACTGATAATTGATGACGATGAACAGGTGTGCAGGTTCCTGTCCAAAATCTTCACCGGCATGGGGTATGAGGTTTCTTATGAACTGACCCTGAAACAGGGCCTGACAAAAATTTTTTCACACAGCGTGGATATTCTTTTTCTGGATGTAAACCTGCCGGACGGTAACGGCCTTGAGGCCATAAGCACTATCCGGCAGCATCTGTTTGCACCGGAAATTATTATTATCACAGCGGATGAAAATGTTGACGGGGCGGAAATCGCCATGAAATCCAGGGCCTGGGATTATATTTCCAAAACCGGGTCTTCCAAAAATTTCAGATTTGCCCTGGAAAGGGCGGTGGAATACCGCCGGCAGAAAAAGACCAAAAGTCCGGAAGGGCCGGTCAGCAGGGAAGGAATCATCGGAGAGAGCCATGTGATGTCGCAATGCCTGAAACAGGTGGCCAAGGCGGCAAACAGCGATATTCCGGTACTGGTAACCGGTGAGACCGGCACCGGAAAAGAGCTTTTTTCCAAAGCCATCCATGCCAACAGCAAAAGAACCACAGCTGAGTTTGTGGTGGTGGATTGTGCGGCCCTGCCCGAGCACCTGGTGGAAAGTACGATTTTCGGTCATACAAAAGGGGCTTTCACCGGCGCGGATATGGAAAAAACAGGGTTGATGAAAATGGCGGACAAAGGGACCCTGTTTCTTGATGAAATAGGGGAGCTTCCTTTTGATGTCCAGAAAAAATTTCTCAGGGCCCTGCAGGAAAAAAAATTCCGGCCCCTGGGGGGGAAAACTGAAGTCAAAAGTGATTTCCGGTTGATATGTGCCACCCACCGCAACCTGGAGGATATGGTAAAAGAAAACAAATTCAGGGAAGATCTGTTTTTCAGAATAGTTTCCATGAACATTCACCTGCCCCCTTTGAAAGAGCGGGGCAGGGATGTGGCTGTTCTTGCTTTGCACCATATCAGCCGGCAGAATGGGTTTTATCCCCAAAATGTCTGCAACATGTCCCGGGCATTTGTTGATGAGCTGCAGATTTACGACTGGCCGGGAAATGTGAGAGAACTTTTCAATACCCTGGATCTGGTATGTGCAGAAGCAGGGGACGGGGCCACACTGTTTCCCCACCACCTGCCTGAGCACATCCGCGCTTTTAACATCCGGCATAAATTTGCAGCCAGAGGCAATGCCGGCAGTTCTGTAGAAAAATCCCGGACATCCGCTTTGGGGCCTGCGGAAAACATACCGCCCCTCAAAGACCATATTGAAAATACCAAAGCCGCCTATCTGCAGCATCTGCTGTCCATAACCAGTGGAAATATCAAAGAATCCTGCAGGATCTCCGGTCTTTCCAGGGGCCACCTGTACCGTCTCATGCAGCAGCATAATCTTAAAACCAATGCAGATTCTTAACACCATTATTCCCATATTCAGTGTGATTCTCATAGGATGGCTGGCCCGGCGCAAAGGCTTCATACCGCCTGAATTCGCAGGCCCGGCCAACCGCCTGGTATTTTATTTTGCCATTCCCGCCATGGTATTTGCCGCCATTGCCAAAGGATCCTTGAAAACCGATTTCAACCCCGTACTTCTGGGATGCACCCTTGCCGCTGTGGTGCTGTCTTTTGCAATGACCTGGGTCATGGCGCGTATGTTTCATGTGCCCAAACGCAGATTCGCCAGCTTTGTGCAAAGTGCGGTTCATGGAAATCTGGGTTATATCGGGCTGGCCGTAGCCTATTACTACCTGGGCCAGGAGGGTTTTGTCAGCGCCAGTCTGCTCATCGGTTTTATCATGATCCTCCAGAACCTTTTGTCTGTCAGTATTTTGCAGTTTTATAATGACACAGATTCGCACCGGCACAATGCAGGCAAAATTTTGTCCAAAATCATGGGCAACCCTGTGATCATTTCTGCTGTTGCCGGCATCTGTTTTTCTCTGACCAATGCGGCACTGCCCACGGTCCTTGTACGAACCCTGGATATAATTTCCGGCATGGCACTGCCCCTTGCCCTGCTGCTCATCGGTGCCACCCTGAATTTTGATTTAATGAAATCACAATTACAACCGGTTCTGCCGGCTGCAGGCATTAAATTGATCCTGGTGCCGGGAATGGGCGTTCTTCTTTATACGTTATGGGGGCTGTCTTCAGAAATATATGTCCCCGGTCTGATTCTGCTGGCCTCACCGTCAGCCACTGTCAGTTATGTCATGGCTGTGGAAATGAACGGGGATGTGGATTTTGCCGTTACTGCCATTTCCCTGTGCACGCTGTTGTCTGCTGTTTCCTTTTCAGTCTGGCTGCATATCACATGACCAGCAAAAGGACCTGCAGCAGTCGTGGATAAACTGGTTGAACAACTGTCCTGCTGACAAAAACCTTGAACTTTTTTATGTATCTTTTATAATGATTACCTTTGATTTTAAGGAAACGCGCATAGAAATTGGCCGGGTTGGTCCATTGCATATCTGCTCTGCCTGCATGGATTTGTAATAATTGTGAACAGTGTAGCCCTTAAAAAGGGTATAGCATAATGACTGAGACCAGAACAGATGCCTTTCCTGTCTGGATACTTGTGGTTCTGTCCCTGGCCCTGCTGGTGCTGGTGAGCGGCGGTGGATGGTATTACAACAGCCAGGCAAAAGCTGCCCGGCAGGAGGCCATTGCCCATCTGACCCGGATCGGGCAGGGCCAGGCAGAGGCAGTTGCCGCCTGGCGCGCGACACAGCTGGCGCAGGCCGCTGCAGTGATGCAAATTCCTTTTCTGGCACAGGAAGTGATCCGGTTTCTGACAGACCCCCGGCACAACAACGCCCACCATCTGCGCACCCGGTTTGCCAGCCTTCTTTCCCGGTACCAGTACAGCGATATTCTGGTGCTTGACCAGGAAGGGCGCATCGGGCTGGGCCGTACCCGGAATGCAGAGACAACCACCATATATGCATCTGCCCTGAAACAAGCATTTCACAAGGGTGCACCGGTCTTTGCCCGGATGCATATGGATGGCACCGGAGAAAAACCCTGTATCAGCATAATCATTCCGGTATTTGGCCAGAGCCCTGACGCTGTTCTTCCGGATTTTCAGCCCCTGGGTGGACTCGTCGTCATCCAGGAAGCTGAAAAGGGCCTGTATCCGTTGCTCAGGTCCTGGCCTGCTTCGGCAGAGACCGGGGAAACCCTGCTGGTCCGCCGTGATAAAGAATCGGTGGTGTTTCTCAACAACCTTGCTGTGTATACCGGCACAGCTTTGAAACTGCAGGTTTCTGTGGCCAAAAAGGATGCGCTGGTGGTCATGGCCGCCCTGGGGCGGCAGGGAATTGTCCAGGGAAAAGATTATCGGGGAGTTGAAGTGGTGGCTGTTCTTCTGCCTGTGCCGGATTCCCCCTGGTATATGGTGGCCAAGCAGGATGCTGCCCGGGTTTTTGCACAATGGCAGGCCCGGTCCGTTTTTTTATTGACCCTGTTTGCAGCGCTGGCAGGCGGGCTTGTGGTCATGGGCCTGCTGGCCTGGCAGGAGCACAAAATGGCCCGGTATAAGCGGTTGTACCGGTCAGAAGCCCGGTTGCGCCGGGAAGCAAAACAGGCGGAAGCGGAACGGGAAAAACTGAATGCCCAGTTTCAGCAGGCCCAGAAAATGGAATCCGTGGGACGGCTGGCAGGGGGGGTGGCCCATGATTATAACAATATGCTCAATGTGATC
>JAABRW010000230.1 GCA_011390695.1 Desulfotignum sp. | reverse complement strand
AGCCCAATTCATGGGTGAGACGCTGCTTTTGATCGGCCTTGGTTTACCGTGTGTCAAAATAGTACATGCCTTCGTTACTGGACCCGTCCTCGGATATGTCAGGGGGGGTGGCATAAGCGTCTCTGGCAATTTTGCCGAGCCTGGCCAGCCGTTCCAGGGATTTTCTGAAAACGTTGATATCCGCCATGAGCTCTTCCAGTGCCGTATCCAGATGTTTCGGATCCTGTTTCAGATCGCTCAGATTTTCTTTCATCAGGCCGATAAAAGAGAAATAGGTCTGGGCCAGGTTGTTGATGGAGTCTGCCAGTCCTTTCATGGTTCTGCGATAGGTTTCAATCTCTTTTTTATGGAGGGTGACAGTGATATCGTGAATAATTGCCTGATAGCTTTCAAGATCTCCGGTATCCCTGTCTTTTTTGGCACCGGCGGTGATGGTCACTTCACGGATTTTTCCGGAAACAGTTTTAATCCGTATGGGATAGTCAGTAATCTCTCCATCTGTCTTGATTTGACGGATCACATATGCCCGCTGCTTCAGATCCAGATAATAGTCATTGATATTGGCGGCCAACGCCTGTTCCAAGTCTGTGAAGCCGAACAGTTTGATTCCGGCAGGATTGATCTGCTGGAATCCGCCTTCAGGGGTGACGATGAATATGGCGTCAGTGGCGGTCTCAATCATGTTCCGGTACCGGCTTTCACTGATCCTCAGTTTGTCCAGTGCCGAGGTCAGCTGCTGCATATGTATCTTTCTTTCCGTGACATCCCGTATGAAATGCAGAATATTCTCAATTTTGCCCCGGCCGCCCTTTTTGTAGATCACTTCCGCAGAATCATTGACCCATTTGGTCTGTCCGTCAGCTGATATAATCCGGTACTCCAGCGAATCAAATTCTTTGTCAATGATATCATTATAGAAACGAATCACCGCATCATAATCATCCAGGTGGACGATATCAAAAATGTGAAAGGCACCTGAGATAAACTCCTCCGACGGGATGGCGCACAGCTTTTCCGTGGCATTGGAAATATTGACGATTCGGGTAATGTCTTCCGGGGATGTGGTCAACACCACCTCAGGGATCAGGTCCAGTAATTTTTTGAGATTGTTCCGTGTTCTTCTCCGCTCGGTGATATCAGACACTGTGGCCAGGATATTTTGTGCATTGTCATGGGTAAGGTTCCGGGCATTTATTTCAAGCAGATATTCAGTGCCGGAACGGTTCACGAAAGAACATTCTGTGCGGTCACTAACGGGACCGGATGATTGGATCAATTCTTGAAAAAAATGATTCATCCGCTGCTTATCCTGAGGGGCCACAAATTCTGAAAACCGCAAACCGTTCAGCGTGTGGTCGGCAACACCGCAGATTTCGGCAAAGCTGTTATTGACAAAAGCGATCCTTCCGTCTTGCTGAATAAGGACAACCCCCTCGGTGATCATGTCCAGCAGTGTTGCGGGGTCAATTGTTTTTAAAGGGCTCATTTTTCCTCAGTGTGGCGACTATGGATATATTCTGCTGAATAAATATATGAAACAATTTGCTGTGATGTCAATAAAATCCGGAATCTGTTTCTGCCGCCTATTTCCAGAATTCAGGTACCAACAGAATAATGACAGTATAGATTTCCAGTCTTCCCAAGAGCATGCACCAGGCCAGCACCCATTTGGCCATGGCCGGCAGGTGGGCAAAGTTTTCCGCCGGACCCACCGTGCCGAAACCCGGTCCGATATTGCCCAGGCAGGATGCAACCGCGCCCAGGGCGGTGACAAGGTCCAGGCCCATGGCAGCCAGAACCGCGCTGGCAGCCACAAACAAAAACATGTACAGGGCCAGAAATCCCATGATGGACCGGAGCACATCTTCTGACACCACCATGCGGTTGAGTTTGACATGGCGGACATTTCTGGGGTGGATCAGCCGGAACAGTTCCCTGTAGGCAAATTTGAAACATACAATCAGTCTGGCTATTTTCATGCCGCCGCCGGTGGACCCGGCAGAACCGCCCATGAACATGCAGGCAAACAAAATTACCTGGCTCAGGCCTGGAAAGAGCTCATAGTCGGATGTGGCATAGCCGGTGGTGGTGAGAATGGCAACCGCCTGAAAGGAGGCGAACTGAAAAGCGGCGGCAAAAGAGTCATATACGCTGCCGTGGATATCCAGGGTAATGACCAGGGTAAAAATCAGGGCAAGGAGTAAAAAGGTTTTGCATTCCGTATCCCGGAAAAATACCAGGGGTTTGCCCCGGAGCATCTGAAAGTGCAGAGAAAAGTTGATGCCTGCAAAGATCATGAAAACCACGATCACATAATGGATATAGGCGCTGTCATAGTGGGCAATGGAGGTATTTTTCGGGGAAAAACCGCCGGTGGGCAGGGTGGTTAAAGCATGGCAGATGGATTCAAAAACAGGCATGCCGCCAATTGCCAGAAGAATAACCAGCAAAAGGGTCAGACCGGCATACACCATCCACAGAATTTTGGCGGAATCACTCAGGCGCGGGGCCAGTTTGTCCGGCACCGGACTGGGCACCTCCGCCTTGTACAGCTGGATCCCGCCCACCCCTAAAAACGGGAGGATGGCCAGAGACAGCACAATGATGCCCATGCCCCCCAGCCACTGGATCAGGCTCCGCCAGAAAAGCAGGCTGGGAGCGGCCGCCTCGATATTGGTCATGACCGAGGAACCGGTGGTGGTGAATCCGGAAATGGATTCAAACACCGCATCGGTAACGGTTGCAAAATCCGGGGAAAAATAAAAGGGCAGGGCACCGAACACCCCGATGGCGGTCCAGCTTAAAGCCACCACTGCCATGCCTTCTTTCTGGTTGATGAACGGGGCATCCTCATCCATATGCCGGGACAGCAGTTTGAGTACCAGCCCTGCTGCAGCGGTTATTACCATGGACCACATAAAAGTGATATGGGCCCCGTCCTTGAAATACACACTCACCACCAGGGGGGTGGCCATGATAAGGGCCAGCACCAGCAGAAAAAGACTGATAATACCTGAGATATACCGCCACCGCATTTAGAAAAATTCCAGTTTCACAGTCAGCAGTTTTTCCATTTTTTTGACAGCCTGCTTGACCGTGAACACGATGATCTGGTCTCCAGGGGTTACCACACTGTCTCCTGCGGGGATGATGATGGTGCCGTTCCGGATGATGCACACCAGCAGTGCTCCTTTGGGCATATGTATGTCTTTCAGGGGCCGGTCCGTGATGTCTGAGGTTTCCAGGGCAATGGCCTGGATAAATTCTCCGCGCTCCCCGAATATGGAGATATCAGATAACACCTTTCCCTGCCTGACATTCTGGAGGATGGAACTGACCGCAGACAACCGGGGGCTGACCACTTTTTCAATGCCGATGGTGGCCAGAAAGGGATAATAACTGGATTTTCCAATCCGGGTCACCGTGTTTTCAACCCCCAGATTTTTGGCCAGAAGAGAGACCAGTACATTGGTTTCATCATCATCAGTCACCGAAATCACGGCATCTATCTGGCTGAGGTTTTCTTCTAAAAACAGCTTTTGGTCTGAGCCGTCCCCATGGAGTACCACGGTTTTGTCCATCTGTTCCGCCAGCTCCAGGCACCGGGTTTTGCTGGCTTCTATAAGTCTGGTTTTGATGCCTTCTTTTTCCATCTGCCCGGCAAGCCGGGCTCCGATGCGGCCCCCTCCCACAATCAACGCACTTTGAATGGGTTTGACCTGAATACCGAAAAGTTTCAGGGTATCCTGGAGCTTGTCTGCCTGGCAGACAAAATATACCAGGTCTTCGGGAA
>JAABRW010000229.1 GCA_011390695.1 Desulfotignum sp. | reverse complement strand
CCCAGTTCCACCAGAGAATAATGCAGAATATGGGCGAACACCTCGGAATCGGACTGGTATCCGGTGTAGGCAGGGATCCCCCGGGAAGAAAGAAAATCCTTGATGGGGATAAACGCGGTATTCTCCCCATTGGTCATGGTACTGTATCCCTTGATGAAAAAAGGATGGCAGGCATACAGGTCAATGGCATAATTGGTGTTCTGCCGTCCCTGGGCCATGATCACCCGGGCGTTGAGTTCTTTTCTGTCCAGGCCCAGGTACTGGGCCAGCTGCAAAGGATCTCCGATTTCCTTGATCATGATGGTATCCGGCCAGAAGGAAAATACCATCATGTCTTTTTTCTCTTCTCCCATTTCGCGGATTTTCAAACGGATATCAGACAGCCTGTCAGCCAGCGCTTCTCTGGTGAGATTCTCCCAGTCTTCAGGGAGTTCATAGGCCCGGATCAGGTACAGATCCCTTCTGGGAATCCCTTCCACCGGAATTTTGGGAACCTTTAACGAAATTTTATACTTGGTGAGAAATCCCATATCCATCATGAAAAGATCCAGACGGCGGATGCCCTCTTCACTGAAAATACCCGACAGGATAGGGGCGTCTTTCATTTCCTCAAACGGTCCGCCCAGATCCTGGAGCAGCAGGCCCATACCTGATCCGTCATGTCCTTCTTTCATGACATCCAGTGCCTTGATTGCCAGCATGGGTGATACCGGATCCTGGCTGGTAAGTGCAAACAAACGACACATGCTAAACTCTCCTTCATCTAAAAATATTGCAGCGGTCAACCCATGGGATGCAAACCTGTCACCGCGAATTTTGGAGAAAGGGGATACACCGATTTCCAAAGTTTTTAATCTAAAGATATTCCCGGACCCTGTCAATCATTTTATTTGTTTTTCAGGGAGTTACACAAGCAGATAACAGGGAAACAGCACCAGTGGATGCCCCATATCCCTCTTTAAAATTAAGGGGTTATAAAAAATGAGTGGTTTTTGAAAAAGACAGAAAAACAGAATAAACACCAGGAAAGAAGCTTAAATTCCGGATATTATTTCGGAAGCGCGGCATAAATAAAAATTTTATTTTTAATACCGGGAAAAAACCTGAAGCCCGTAAATCCCCCTGGCCCGGTCGCACAGGGGATTGGCCCTGCCGTTCTCCCAGGACCGCTTGAAATTCCGGCATATGGCCGGCCGGGCATCATATATCGTACATGTAACCCGGGTACCCACCACCCCTTTGAGGGCAGCGCATCTGGGGTATGATGTCTGGGTTCCTTTCATGAGCTGCTGGTGGTTTTTGTCAAAACAGGTCAGGGCCGGCGGCAGGCCGGGGCCCAGATCAGCCTGCTGCACCGCTACCGAAAAAAAAGCACAGCAGGCCCCGCACCCCATGCAGGGGCTGGGCCTTGCTGACAATGGTTTAATTTTGACAGGTACGTGCCCAAGATGACAAGGGATTCACACAGCCTGGTCGGTTTTCATTGCCTGATAATAGTCATTCATCTCAAATTTTCTGGAATCTTTTTGGTACCAGCCGTCAAAAAGGATAAGGCCATCCTGTCCATCCAGAAAAGTATAGTCTTTTACCGTTATTCCCTGCATTGCAGCCATGGCAGGATCAAAAATCCGAAAATCAGCAGATCCCTGCTCTTCCAGATCCATCACCACCTTGAGCTGCCAGACCCAGTCCGGGTCATATGCAAGGTTCACCACCAGGTATTTCCCCAGATCTGATGGCAGTTCTTTGGGTTTGGACAACCGGGGCCCGCCTGATTTTTTCCAGAATTTCCAGTTCATTTCCACCTCTTTGCAGTATGGGTAAGGTTTTGGGCATTTGTGCATTTCAGAGCACAAACCATACCAAAATAAGGGAAAATGCTGTTTTACTGGTTTGGGACTGTCTGTATTGCCCTGCCGGGCGTTCTCAAAAAAAGAAAAACAGGACATTACATGTCTTTTTATAAAAAATCGGAACAGCGATTTCTCAAAAATCTAAAAAACCCTGCCGGCACGCAGGGTAATTGAGCATCTGGTTTTAGTAAATTCCGCACACGGGGTCTGAATATTTGCTGTAGCAGCGTGCGCTTCTATGGGGAGCCCCTGGTGGTGTCCTGTGAACGGACCGTCAGAGTCGGAGGGGGCCTGGTAAAATATGCCGGGACGTTTGTGATCAGAGGGCGGGTTGCCGCTGTTCATTGTTCTTATGCAAACAGGCCCCCGTAGACCTCGGGCCGGGCACAGGATACCACCAGGGGCGGGGCTTGGGAAAGCGTGCTGCACAGAGCGATCGAAAACCCGGCATGCTTATGGCAAATACCCAGACAGGGTGTTCAGGTCAGACCGATCTTATCAAAAAAATGCCGGCGTTTCATGCGGAACAAGGCTTTATCTTCCCGGACAAGGTAAAAATCCTTTTTGCCGGTATCGCCGGTACAGGCATAGACACCTGTATAGTCATCCAGACCCGAAATGTCGCCGATACGCTCCACATCATCATTATATCTGCGGCACACGGCTGCCCAGTCTTCGGTCTTGGCATCTTTGGCTATAAAAAATTTTTGTGTTGTGTCATCATAATCCGCCTGGATGCATCTCATGGTTCACCTCCGCTTTTTGGGATCATGCTGGAAAATTGTATCTTATTTTCCGGCCAAAAGGAATGTTTAAATTCTTTTGCTCTCAACTACACAGGAGCGGATGTGTTTTTCACAGTAACGCACCATGACATTTACCTGTTGCTTTTTTTTTTTTGATTTTCTATTTTGATCAGCGGTTTATTCATTCTGTCCCATATCCAAAACGCCTTAAATGAAGGAGGATCATTATACCAATGGAAATAAAAACAATCTGCGTTCTCGGAGCAGGCATCATGGGTGCGGGCATTGCCCAGGTATCTGCCCGGGCCGGTTTCCAGGTCTTTATCCGGGACATGGAAGACCGGTTTGTGGAAAACGGGCTGTCCACCATCAAAGCCAATCTGGACCGGGCCGTTTCCAAAGGAAAACTTGACAAAGACGAGGCAGCAGATATTCTTGGCCGGATCACCGGCACCACCGATCTGACCCTGGCTGCAGCAGAGGCAGATCTGGTGATCGAAGCCATCATCGAGGTCATGGACATCAAAAAACAGGTGTTCCAGGACCTGGACCAGCTCTGTAAAAAAGACACCCTGGTGGCCACCAACACCTCCGGTCTTTCCATCACGGAAATGGCATCGGTGACCCAGCGGCCGGAAAAGGTTATCGGCATGCACTTTTTCAATCCGGTGCCGGTGATGAAACTGGTGGAACTGATCCGGGGGCTCACCACATCCGATGACACCCTGAACATGGCCCGGGAATTTGTGGAAAAAATCGGCAAGACCCCCATCGAGGTGAAGGAAGCGCCGGGCTTTGCCGTGAACCGGATTCTGGTGCCCATGATCAATGAAGCAGTCTTTGTTTTGGCGGAAGGGGTTGCCTCGGCCGAAGACATTGACAAATCCATGATGCTGGGGGCCAACCACCCCATAGGGCCCCTGGCCCTGGCCGACATGGTGGGCCTGGACACCATTTTGTTTGTGCTGGAGGGATTTCACCGGGAAATCGGTGAAGACAAATACCGGCCGGCACCGCTGCTGCGGAAAATGGTGCGGGCCGGGTACCTGGGCCGCAAAAGCGGCAAGGGGTTTTACGACTATACCAAATAACGACCATGCCCTGACGGGCACAACAAAATATGAAAGCTGTTAGCTGTTAGCTGTTAGCTGTTAGCTTTTAGTTGAAAGCTGACGGCTTTCATATAAAAACCCAAAAAATCTTGTGT
>JAABRW010000228.1 GCA_011390695.1 Desulfotignum sp. | reverse complement strand
CATTACCGGCTGATCTCCTCGTCCCGCAATACCCGGCGCAGCACCTTGCCCACATTGGACAGCGGGATGTCCTCTTTGAACTCGATAACCCTTGGCCGTTTATATCCGGCCATATTTTCCTTGCAAAAGGCATCGATTTCTTCTTTTGTGGCGGTCTCCCCCTGTTTGAATTTGATGAACGCCTTGACTTTTTCGCCGCTTTTTTCGTCCGGCACCCCCACCACGGCCGCCAGTTCCACCTTGGGATGGGTGTAGAGGATATCTTCCACTTCCCGGGGATACACATTGAAACCGCCCACAATGATCATGTCTTTTTTGCGGTCCGTGATAATGACATATCCGTCCTTGTCGATAAAGCCGATATCGCCGGTGAGAAAATAGCGGTTCCCGTCAATGGTCACAAACACTTCTTCATTGGCATCGGGTCTGTTCCAGTACCCTTTCATCACCTGGGGACCGCAGATGGCCAGTTCCCCGTTTTCTCCCGTCGGCACCTCTTTGGTGCCGTCTTCCAGTTCCACGATTTTAACATCCGTGCCCGGCAGGGGGAACCCGATGGAACCGATTTTCCGGGTTTCCTTGAAAGAGGGGTTGATGCATACGGCCGGCGCGGTTTCCGTCAGGCCGTATGCTTCAAAAATAATGGACCCGGTTTTTTCTTCAAACTGCCGGCACACTTCCGGCGGCAGCGGGGCCCCGCCGGACAGGCACCCCATGATGGAGGAGATATCATATTTTTCCAGATGCGGATAGTTGGTAAACGCCACAAAAATAGTGGGCACAGCTGTGATAAAGGTGGGCTTGTATTTCTGTACCGCTTCCATCACCCCGGTGAAGGGCGGATTCCCGGCCCGGGGGTCTGGAATGCAGATGAGCCGGCTGCCGGACAAAGCGGAAAACAACAACGCACTGGTAATGCCGAAACTGTGGTACCAGGGCAGCACCCCCAAGTAGGTATGATATCCGCCATGGCGCATTTTTTCCGCTTTTTTGCCCGGTTCATGCACGAGTCGGAAGTATTCTTCGCAGGCTTCCAGGTTGTAGGTGAAATTGGTGTGGGTGAGTTCCGCACCCTTGGGGACGCCTGTGGTGCCGCCGGTGTACAGCATGATGGCCGTGTCTTCTTCAGGAGATATCGTGATATCCGGCGGGTTTGGAGACGATGCCGCCACAATGTCATCAAACATGTGATGACCGGGGTCGATTTTGTCTGCCTTGGGGATTTTTCCCAGCAGGCCGCCGATAAACGCCTTGAGTCTGGGCAGGTAGGATTTGACGCTGCACACGACCACGGTTTGAACCTGGGTGTCTTTAATGGCTTCCTGGGTGTTGGCGTAAAACTGGGGATGATCCATGCAGAACACCATTTTGGATTCTGAATCGTTCAGCTGGTAATGGAGTTCCTTAGGCGTGTAGATCGGGTTGCAGTTGACCGCCACGGCACCGGCTTTCAAAATCCCGAAAAGGACTTCCGGAAAATGGGGGATGTTGGGAAGAAAAATCGCAACCTTGTCTCCTTGTTTTATACCGTTGGCAGCAAGGAAATAAGCGATTCTGTCCGCAGTATCCTTAACCTGGGCATAGGTTCTGGATGCGCCGTTGAAAATCGTATACACGTTGTCTGGATACTTTTGTGCGGTCCTGTCCAGGACCTGAGTCAGCGGATAATGGTAATTGGTCACATCATGGGCTACGCCTTCCGGCCAGTAAGGGGTCTGCCATTGCTCCATCATAGATCTCCTTTGTTCGGGTACACGGGTTTGCGAAATCCTGCTGCCAAATTTCATTTTAAAACGGAAAATTTTGCTATTATAGTCATATTTTGTCAGATTTGAAATCTTTTTCGTATGCCAGAAAGAAAAAAATGGAATGTGATGGATACGGCGATTTCGGGTTGATAAACCGGACCTGCGGTGGTAATGAAATAAGGATATTAATACAATAATAAGGAGTATGCGGAATCACAATGATCAAATTGATGAAAGTTTTCGTTATCCTATGTGTATGGGGGTGGGTGTCTGCAGTTGGTGCCCAGGAAATGTATGTGAGCGGGATTACCAAAATTACCCTGCGGACCGGGCCGGGGATCGAACATAAAATTTTGGCCATGCTGGAGTCTGGTTCCCGGCTGAAAGTTCTGGAGTATCAATCGGACTGGTCTCTGGTTCAGACGGACACTCAAAAGAAAGGATGGGTGTTGACCCGTTTTTTGACAGAAGACAAGCCGCTGACATTTCAGGTTGAAAAACTGAGAAAAGAAAACGAAGATCTGGCAAACGCGCTTGAAAAAATTGAAACGCAGAATCAGGTTTTGACTGAAAAAAATGATGCGTTAACGGACATCGAAGAAAAATACCGGGAATTGAAGCAGGCATCAGCTGATTTTATCGAGCTGAATGAAAAATACCGGGCTCTGGTTCAATTGTCAAAAGATCAGGAACAGCAGATTTCAGTGCTGGAAGAAAATTTGAACAATGAAGCCATGTTGTGGTTTCTGAGCGGTGCCGGCGTGTTTATTGTGGGGTTAATTCTGGGGCTGAGTACCCGTAAAAAGAAGCGACAATCGTTACTATGATTCAAAAAACCGATTTTCTGGTGATCGGCAGTGGTATCGCCGGACTGAGTTATGCATTAAAGGCCGCTGAACACGGGCGTGTCATCATTATTACCAAAAAAAAAATTCAGCAGAGCAACACGGCCCTGGCCCAGGGCGGGGTGGCAGCGGTGTTTGGAAAGCAGGATTCTTTTGACCTGCATGTGGCCGACACGCTAAAAGCCGGAGATGGCCTGTGTAACCGGGAAGTGGTGAAAATGGTGGTGGAAAACGGGCCGGACCGGATCCGGGAACTCGTGGATCTGGGTGCCCGGTTCAGCATGGCGGGCACGGGCAAATTTGATTTTTCCATGGGCCGGGAAGGCGGGCATTCCGTCAAACGCATCATCCATGCCCATGACCTGACCGGCAGGGAAATTGAAGACGCTTTGGTGGCAAAGGCCAGAGAACATGACAATATCACCATTCTGGAAGATCATGTGGCCGTCAATCTGATCACATTTTCTTCGTCCGTTCGAAGCGGTATTCTGGTGACCCACTATGAAAACATCTGCTGCGGGGCCTATGTACTGGACAATGCCACCGGCCGGGTGGAAACCTTTCATGCGGCCGTGACCCTGCTGGCCACGGGAGGGGCGTGCAAGATATATCTGTATACCTCCAATCCGGATATCGCCACGGGAGACGGCATTGCCATGGCCTACCGGGCCGGGGCGTCCGTGGCCAACCTGGAGTTTGTCCAGTTTCATCCCACCTGTCTGTATCATCCGGAAGCCAAGAATTTTCTGATTTCCGAAGCTGTCCGGGGTGAAGGGGCCATGCTGCTGGATGCCAAAGGCCGGCGTTTCATGGAAGACTATGCCCCGGAAAAGGAACTGGCCTGCCGGGACGTTGTGGCCAGGGCCATTGACAGTGAACTCAAGAAAACCGGGGCTGAATCGGTATTTCTGGATATTTCCCACAAAGATCCTGATTTTGTCCGTCAGCGGTTTCCCCATATTCACGCCCGGTGCCTGGAATACGGCATCGATATCACCACCGATCCCATCCCGGTGGTGCCGGCGGCCCATTACATGTGCGGCGGGGTGGCAACCGATCTGAACGGAAAGACCGATGTCCAGGGACTGTATGCCGTGGGAGAAACTGCGTGTACCGGACTTCACGGCGCCAATCGTCTGGCATCCAATTCATTGCTGGAAGCCCTGGTTTATGCCCACAACGCGTATCTGGATTCCGTTAAAAATTTGTCGGTCATCAGAAAAAAAAATATGGATGTC
>JAABRW010000227.1 GCA_011390695.1 Desulfotignum sp. | reverse complement strand
CACCATGACCGGCAATTGAATATCGTAATCCTCGGCCAGGCGGTAGCTCTGAAGCACCAGATCCATAATCTCCTGGCAGTTTTCAGCAATCAGAAATATCCAGCCTGCATCTCTTGTGGAGATCATGTCCTGCTGGCCGGAAGACACAGCGATAATGCCCGGGGTTTCCCGGTTCACATTGACCATGACCACAGGGGCTCTGGCACCGGCGGTGGCCAGTACCGCATCATACATAAACACCAGTCCCCAGGAGGACGAGGCGGTAAACACCCGGCCGCCGGCCAAAGATGCCGCCATCACCGCATTCATGGCGGAATTCTCCCCTTCCACGGTAATCAGTTCGCAATCCATCTCACCGGATGCATGGAAACTGGATATCTGTTCAATCACTTCGGTCTGGGGAGTGATGGGATAGGCGGCCACCACATCGGGCCGGGCCAGTTTGGCGGCAATGGCTGCGGCCGCGTTGCCGGTGATGACTTGGATATTAGACGAAATAGCTGTGGTATTCATGATACAAACTCCCCTTCCGAAACCATGGTGATCGCGCCCTTGGGACATTCTTTTGCGCAGATACCGCATCCCTTGCAAAAATCCAGATCCGGTTTAAAACAGCTGTCCGCTGTCATTTCCATCACCTGGATCGGGCAGTAAATCGCACAAAACCCGCAGAAAATACATTTTTCCTTGTCCACAACCGGACGTTCAGATCGCCAATCGCCGGTATCCGTGCACATCAGCGAATCAGTGGCATCCGACCACGGTCCTTCGTGATTAAAGTATTGATTTGATGACATAAATTCCCTCCCCCTGTTTACGAATAAGATGACCCTGGGCAATGCTGCTTTATTGTATCTACTTCATAGCCATTTTTTTGATACAATTCGATTGCATTGTCAAGCAAAAAATAAAATCCACATAAAAAAAACGAAGATTTGATAAGTGAGGAGTAGGACTTACCCAAAAAAGACAAATTTTAACAAAAGGACAATAGTTGATAAATCAACGATTGAAGCCGCATCGAATTTTCAGGCATCCAGCATCGCGGGGTTTTCGATGCGGCTTCTGAGCGAAATCGATCCGCTGAAAATGCTGCGAATCTTTAAAACACTGCTTTAAACGGGTCCAGCCCAAGGCGTTCAATCATTTTTCCCAGACGTTCCCCGGGTTTTGCCTGATCCGTATACACAGCGATTACCTGCTCCACGGCCGCCATCACCTGATCATCATCCAGCCCGGCCACCAGTTCTCTGCCTATCCGGGGCGTCATCCCCACATTCCCACCAATGGTCAGGGTCCATCCTTTGGGAAATCCGATCAGTCCGATATCCCGGACCCAGGATTCTGAGCAACTCAGCTTACACCCGGATACGGCCATTTTGAATTTACCCGGCAATGCCGTGGCATGATATTTCTGATCCAGCTTCATTCCCATTCCCAAGGCATCCTGTTTGCCCAGTTTGCAAAACGTGGTACCGGGACATGCCCGGATACTTCTGACACAAAGTCCGACCGCAGCGCCTTTTTCCATGCCCAGTTCTTTCCAGACCGCATCAATGTCGGATTCTTTCAGCCCCACGATCGCCACGCGGGTGGCCCCGGTGATCTTTATGGCTTTGGCCTGATATTTCTCTGAAACATCCGCAATTTTTCTCAGCAGATCCGGTGTGACCACACCACAGGGGATGTGCGGCGCAATGGCATAGGTTTCATTATCATTCTGGGGAATGGCCCCTTTTTCTCCAAGTTTCAGCATTCAGTTTCTCCAATCAAAAAAAGTTTATGTTCAATATTTTATCAATTTAAAGAGGTTGGCACATGCTGTCAAGCTGATTGTCTGAATGGCCGGGCCTTCAAACAGGCGAATGGGTTTTCATGGATGACGCTTGAATATCACGAATCTGTTCTTAACTTAAAATTTAATAGAATCCTTAACCCCAACACAGGAGGGCAGCCATGGACAAGCAGGAATTATGCGAAAAAATCCGATCCATTTATCCGGATATCGGTGAATGCGGCATTGGTCTGGATGTCGGGTATGACAAAGACAACCAGCGGTGGACCGTGTATCTCAAAAAAGACAAAAAAGAGTTAAAAACATTTCTGGAACCCGATGATGCCCGTTTGTGCATGGAAGGCAAACAGTGCGTCAGTTTAGGAGTTGAAATCAACCAGTTAAAAGACAGCATTGACAGAATGCCGCTGCAATGAGGTGATATAATGACAGACCACGATAAAACAAAAGAAAACAATGGGGCGGATCTGGATGTGTGTACCCAGGCCCCTGAGTTTGCTGAGCATGCAAGACCCAATGAATCACCACAGGATGCCTGCGATGACGGCAGAGCCGGCACAGGTAAAAACAAACAAGAATCTGACAGCTCGAAATGAGCCTTGTCTTTATCCGGCCTGAAACTGTTGGCACAAATTTTTCAGGAAGCGGTATTCTCTCGCTGCTGGACTGAATATTCCAGTTGAACACTGCTTTTCTTCTGATCATCAGGCCGGATGGTGGAAGGGGTAAAAACGATACCGGCGGTGATTTTGCCCGATTCGGTGATGCCGTCCAGGGAAAGCGGCTCGGTAAAAAGGGTTTCGATCTCCCGGAGAGCCTGGGAAGGACCGACAACCAAAATCTTTTCCGGTTCAATCACGGCCCGGGTCATGATCAGATCCGGAGAAAGTCTGCCGACCCAGAAAGCCTGAATCGCAATCTCTTTTTTTAACGGCACATCCACAAACACCTCCAGCATGGAAGGCTCGATGCTTTTCACTGAAATGCCCGGTGGCAGCGAAACTGCATTCCGCCCGACAGACAGGCTGTTTTTACCCGGCGTGGTATTGGTAAGGTTGAGCTTGACATTGATGCGGTCCGGCTTCAAAGACCGGATCAGGGGTCTGGAACCGCTGACCAGCAGCCGGATACTGCTGGCAGATGAAGAAAAGACTTCCATGTTCTGATCTGATTTGACAAATTCGACGGGGACATCATGGGTGGCCAGCGTTTCCAACCCCCTGGAAAAACTGAACCAAAGCCCGGTGACACAGGCCAGACACACGGCAGCGGCAATCGCCAGTTCCCTTGTCTGTTTTTTTACATCCCTGGCAGATGAGTCTCCGCCAGCATGCTGAATCAGCATTTTTTCAAGCACGCGGGCATCATTGATGTCGTAAATCTGTTTGTCCCGGACCAGCGTAATTTTGCCCCGTTCTTCAGACACCACAATTACCATGGCATCGGTCTGTTCCGCCAGACCGATGGCGGCCCGGTGCCGGGTACCGAAACGGGAGGGAAGATCTGTGCGTTTCGACAGGGGAAGAATCACACCCACATCCGTAATTCGGTCTCCCCGGATCACCACGGCCCCGTCATGAACCGGATTATCCTGCCAGAAAATGCTGATCAGCATCTCTTTGGATAGTTTTCCCTGCCAGGTGATCCCTTCCTGAACCACACTTTCCATCCCCTTGCTCAAGGGCAGCACGATCAGCGCGCCGATTTTTTGTCTGGCCAGTTCATAAACGCTTTCAACAATGATCCCCACAGGGGTTTTCAGCTGCTGGCGGGGAATCCCCCATAAAAAAAATTTCAGATCCCTAGTTTTGAGCACCGATGATATTTCGTTGCGGAACACCACAATGATTACCAGGGCGGCAACGGCAATGACCCCCTGCATCACCCAGCTGGTGATGATCAGTCCCATGGAAAATGCCACCTGCCTGAAAACCAGCAGCACCCCCATGAACAGAAGCACCCGCAGCACGTTGGTCCCCCGGAACAGCACATACAGCCGGAAAAGAATATAGGTATTCAGGGCAATATCCAGCCCGTTCTGC
>JAABRW010000237.1 GCA_011390695.1 Desulfotignum sp. | reverse complement strand
CCCGATCATGAAACGGGCCGCCGCCATTATCACCGACCAGGGGGGCCGGACGTCCCATGCTGCCATTGTAAGCCGTGAACTGGGTATTCCCGCTGTTGTGGGCACGGATAACGCAACAAAAATACTCAAAGACGGGCAGGAAGTGACCGTAACCTGTGCCGGAGATGCCGAATGCCAGGTGTATGCCGGCCACCTGGCATTTGAAGAAGAGGATCTGGATTTGGAAAACCTGCCGGAAACAAAGACCCGGATCATGTTGAACATCGGTTCCCCCCAGGCAGCCATGCGGTGGTGGAAACTGCCCTGCAGGGGTGTGGGGCTGGCCAGAATGGAATATTTGATCAACAATGTGATCAAAATTCATCCCCTGGCCCTGACCCGGTTCGACACGGTCGAAGACAAAAAAGTCAGAGAACAGATTGAAACGCTGACCCGAAAATATGCAGACAAATCCGAATATTTTGTGGAGTATCTGGCCCGGGGCATTGCCACCATTGCGGCTTCCCAGTATCCCCACCAGGTGATCGTGCGTATGAGCGATTTTAAAACCAATGAATATGCTGATTTGATCGGGGGCAGCCGGTTCGAACCCAAAGAAGACAACCCCATGCTCGGCTGGCGGGGAGCATCGCGGTATTACAGCGCCGACTATGAGGACGGATTTGCCCTGGAATGCCGTGCCATCCGCCGGGTGCGTGAAAAGATGGGGTTTGTCAATGTGACCATCATGATTCCTTTCTGCCGGACCCCGGCCGAGGCAGACAAGGTGATAGAGGTCCTGGAAAAAAACGGGTTGAAGCGCGGGGAAAATGATCTCCAGGTGTATATCATGGCGGAAATTCCCACCAATATCCTGGAAGCAGATGCTTTTGCCGAGCGGTTCGACGGGTTTTCCATCGGTTCCAATGACCTGACCCAGCTCACCCTGGGCATCGGCCGTGATTCAGAAAAACTGGCCCCTTTGTTTGATGAAAGTGAAGCTTCTGTCAAGCGCCTGATCCGTATGCTCATTGAAACAGCCCACAAAGCTGATCGAAAAGTGGGCATCTGTGGTGAGGCGCCCAGCAATGACATTGAATTTGCCGCCTTTCTGGTGGAAACCGGTATTGATTCCATTTCTCTGCAGCCCGACAGCATGCTGGATGTCATCAAACGGGTGGCGAAAATTGAGCAGAAATAAAAAAAACCAAAAAATAACAGAACAAAAAAAAACAAAAACATGGAGAAAATAATTATGGCCAAAAAAGTGGCAGTCAACGGACTTGGAAGAATCGGAAGTGCAGTGCTGAAAATAATACTGGAAACCCCGGAACTTGAACTTGCGGCAATAAACGATCTGCTGCCGGTGGATAACCTTGCCTATCTGTTGAAATATGATTCCGTATACGGCAGATATGAAAAAGAGGTGAAACCCGGCAAGGACGGGCTGCACATAGAGGGAAAAAAATACCGGATGTTCAATGAAAAAGACCCGGCAAACCTGCCATGGAAAGAACTTGAAATCGACATGGTTTTTGAATGTACCGGGGTTTTCCGCAAAAAAGAGGGGTTGAAAAAACATCTGGACGCCGGTGCAAGGCAGGTTATTCTTTCCGCTCCCGAGAAGACAGGGGAGGTGCAGATGGTGGTGCATGGCGTGAACCAGCTGGAAGGATCGCCTGACATGTTCTCGTGTGCCAGCTGCACCACCAACTGCATCAGCCCGGTGGTGGAGGTCATGGGAAGAAGGGTCGGCATAAAAAAGGCCACCATGACCACCATTCATGCATATACATCGAGCCAGGCCATCATAGACGCACCCAGAAACAAATGGAGCCGGGGCAGGGCTGCAGCAGTCAATTTTGTGCCCACCACCACAGGTGCGGCCCAGGCCACCACAAAAGTGCTTCCCCAATACAGCGGCAAATTTGACGGCGTTGCCATCCGCGGTCCGGTGCCGGTGGGTTCCATTACCGATATGGTCTTTGTGACGGAGCGGGAGGTGACAGCAGAGGAGGTCAATGCGATTTTCCAGGAAGAATCACAAACCGAACGGTACAGGGGTATTCTGGGGGTGACCGAGGACCCCATTGTCTCCACTGACATCATCAAAGATTCCAGAGCATCCATTGTGGATCTGAACATGACCCAGGTGGTGGATGGTGATCTGCTCAAGGTGATGGCCTGGTATGACAATGAATGGGGATATGCAAGCCAGATGGTTCGCGAAGCAGTGAAACAATAAAATCAGGAGATATCAAATGACATATACAAAAAAAATCAGTGCAGTTTGCATGTGGGTGGTAATCGCCGTAATGTTTACAACCGTGCCCGGCGTTGCCGGAGAGTCAGAAGACAAAACGTCGATCAAGGCAGTCAAACAGGAAGCACAGGACCTGATGGAAGCCTTGAAGTCCTATAGTGCTGATCAGCGCGATGAGGCGGTACAGCAGGCAGGAAAAACTCTGGATAAACTGGATAAGCGCATAGATGCGCTGGAAACAGATATCAAAGACAACTGGGAACAGATGAGCAGGGCTGCCCGCAAACAAACCCGGGAAAACCTCCAAGCCCTGCGGGAACAGCGCAATCAGGTGGCTGAGTGGTACGGCAGCATGAAAACCAGTTCTGCAGATGCATGGGAAGAAATAAAAAAAGGATTTTCACATGCCTATGAGGCCCTCAGTAATGCCTGGACAGAATCTGTAGAAGAATTTGATTCAGACAAAAAAAAATAATCTCCGGTAATACTAATTGAAAAACGCGTCCCCAAATAGGTTGCTTGCCGAAAAATCCAATTGCTGGTGCCTTTCCCATGCAGCAAGAGCCGGTTTTTTAATTGACGGTGCCGGCTATTTTGCAGCAGTGGCCGATGCCATGGACCAGGCCCGAAAATCCATTTTTATTGCTGCCTGGGATATTGACAGCCGGATTCCGCTTTTGCGGGGCCGGGATGCACAAGAGGATGAGACCGATCTTGGTGATTTTCTTAATGCCAAGGCAAAACGCACCCCTGGTCTGCATGTGTATATACTGAACTGGGATTTTCCCATGCTGTATACCATGGAGCGGGAATGGATGCCCATCTTTAAACTGGGATGGAAAACCCATCCCCGGGTATTTTTCCATCTGGATGACCAGCACCCCCTGGGTGCATCACAGCACCAGAAAATAGTGGTGATAGATAACCAGGTGGCTTTTTGCGGGGGGCTTGATTTGACAAACAGCCGCTGGGACACCCCGGAACACAGGCTTGATGATGCCAGAAGAAAAAACCCGGATAAAGATGTCTACAGCCCTTTTCACGATGTGCAGGTGGTTGTGGAAGGAGATGCTGCCGCAGCACTGGGCCGATTGTTCACAGACCGGTGGAAATGGGCAACCAGCGATGATATTGCCGGGCACACGATTTCAAAAAAAGAGGAGTCAGATTCTCCATGGCCCGGAAATCTTAAACCGGATTTGACAGATATACACATAGGAATATCCCGGACCCTGCCTGCCTACAAAAACCGCAAAGAGGTGCGGGAGGTGGAAAATCTTTACACCGATGCCATTAATGCGGCAAAAAAAAACATCTATATCGAAAACCAGTATCTGACTTCCGCCAGAATTGCAGAAGCGCTTAAAAACAGCCTTTCCAGAGAACAAGGACCTGAAATATGCATTGTCCTGCCCGAAGAATCCAGTGGCTGGCTGGAACAAAGTACCATGGATTCCATACGGGCAAGGATTTTAAAAACCCTGTTCGAAGCTGATGACCATCAGCGCCTGGGGGTTTTTTATCCTGTTCTGGATGACGGGAAAACCGGGCTGTACGTACATTCAAAGCTGCTGATCGCAGATGACCGGCTGGCCATAATCGGTTCTGCCAATTTAAGCAACCGGTCCATGCGGTTTGATTCCGAATGTGTTCTGGCAGTTGAGGCAACTGGTGAAGACAGGGCAGGTGAGGCCATTGCTTTTCTGCGCAACCGCCTGATGGCTGAACATCTGGACAAATCTGCTGATGCTGTGGCCAAAGCCTTTGGTGAAAAAAATGGTGTTAACAAGGTCATTGCATCCCTGTCCGGGTCTTCAGGCCGCGGATTGAAAAAACTGGCATACGACCAGGCCCTGCCTTTTGACGGCGCTGCCATTGTCGGGGACCCTGAACTGCTGGATCCGGAAGAACCCGTTGCATTTGACCGCATGATGGACCGGTTTGCCAGAAATGAACAGGGTCAGTCCAGAACACCCCAGGTAATGAAGCTGGCAGTGGTGCTGCTGGTTCTGCTCGGCCTGGCTGCGGCCTGGCGGTGGTCTCCTCTGGCGGAATGGGTCACAAGAGAAAACATGGCTGTCTGGGCCGGAGAAATCCATGATCACCCCCTGTCTTATCTGATTGCTATGGGGGTGTATGTTGCCGGCGGATTTCTGATGGTGCCGGTCACTTTGCTGGTGGGGGTGACCGCCATGGTATTTGATCCTGTCATGGGTGCGCTTTATGCCTGGAGCGGCTGCCTTGTGAGTGCATTGGCAACTTTCTGGACAGGGGCCGGACTGGGAAAGCAGATGGTCCGCAAACTGGCGGGGAAAAAGCTGAACCATATCAGCCGGCAAATGGCCAGACAGGGTATTTTGACAGTGGCAATTATCAGAAATATTCCTGTTGCCCCCTTTACCCTTGTCAACCTCATAGCCGGGGCATCCCATATCAAGCTCAAAGACTATCTTCTGGGCACGGCTGCGGGCATGCTGCCGGGCATTCTGGCCATTACAATATTTGCAGACCGTCTTCTGCACACCATACAGCATCCCGGCTGGGTGAATGGACTTATTGCGGCGGCCGTGGCAGCTGTGCTGATTGCAGGAAACATGTGGATAACCAAGCGGTTGTCCGGCAACGGGGGAAAAAAATAACATGCACATAGTACATATGGCTGCTGAAAATGACAGTCTGCAGGGCGCCAAGGTGGGCGGGGTGGCAGATGTGGTGCGCGATATTGCACCTGCCCTGGGAGATCTGGGACACCGGGTGAGTGTTATCCTTCCTTCCTACGGTTTTCTGCACAGGATCCCGGGAACGGAATGGACTGCAGATATCGTGTTTTCTTTCCGGGGAACAATGCATCAGGCCCGGATGTACCGGGTTCCGGCAAAAACACCGCACCCGAATGTGCATCACTATGTGATTGACCATCCCCTGTTGGAGGCAAGACATGGTGACACCGGACAATACCGGGTTTATGTGCATGATCCGGATGATCAGCCTTTTTTCACTGACAGCTCCCGGTTTGCCTGTTTCTGCAGTGCAGCAGCCGCTGCCGTGACCCAGGGTGCAATTGCGGGTGCGGATGTGATGCATCTGCATGACTGGCACATGGCCCTGGTGGCACTGCTGCGCCAATCCCATCCTGCCAGTGCACCATTGCAGCAGAACCGGACAGTGTTTACCATCCATAATCTGGGCCTGCAGGGGGTGCGGCCTCTGGAAGGCAGCAGTTCCTCCTTATCAGCCTGGTTTCCCGATCTCACCTGGCAATGGCTGGATGTGGCTGACCCGCGGTGGCCGGATGCCTGCAATCTGATGGCCTGCGGCATCCGCCTGGCTGACATGGTGCATACCGTGTCCCCTTCCTATGCCCGGGAAATCTGCCGGCCTGATGATCTGCCCCATTTTTACGGTGCCCAGGGACTTGAGGCTGTGCTCACCCATGAAAAACAACATGGAAATCTGGCGGGCATCCTCAACGGCTGCGATTATCCGGCAGGCCGCCACGCACCTGTAATGGATATGTCAGAAATGATCCGCAACCTTCAGCACCAGATCATACAATGGTCAGCTGTTGAAAAGACAGTTTCCAGTAGTACTTTGGTCGCCCTTCATAATCTGTCCGGCCTGTTGCAGCGCCTTTCAGATCCTTTGATCAAGGTCTGCAGCGTCACCCGCCTGACCGAACAAAAAGTGCTGCTCATGCTTCAGGGGCAGGATGATGGAGATTGTGCCCTGGCAAAGATCCTTACTGCACTGGGAAACAAGGGGGTGTACTTGCTTCTGGGAACCGGCCATGAACGGTTTGCGCGTTTTTTCACGCAGCTCAGTGCACGGTTTCCCAACTTTATTTTCCTCAATGGATTTTCAGATCATATTGCCCAAATTCTTTATGCCAACGGGGATCTTTTTTTGATGCCCAGTTCTTTTGAACCCTGCGGCATCGGCCAGATGCTGGCCATGCGGGATGGACAGCCCTGTGTGGTGCATGCGGTGGGCGGGCTGCGCGACACTGTAAAGCATGATGTCAACGGGTTTTGTTTTGCGGGCAAAGACCTGGATGAACAGGCACGCAATTTTATTGATACCTTCTGCCGGGCGGTTCACATCTATGAAAATGACCCTGAAAAGTGGCAGCAGATAAAAGAGGAGGCTGCCCGGACACGGATTTTGTGGCAGGATGCAGCACAACAGTATGTGGAAAAATTATACACTGGCTGACAACAACATTTTCTTGGCAGACCAGTGCACACAAACAATTCCATTCCATTAAAACAACTTCAAAAAAAAAGAAAGATATTATGACTGAACTGATTAAACGTGTTGTTATTGAAAATGTAAGCCCCGAGGTTGACGGGGGCCGTTTTCCCGCAAAAAGGGTGATAAATGAAACAGTGACCATTACGGCGGACATCTTTGTGGACGGCCATGACCAGCTGGCTGCCCGGCTGTTGTACCGCAAGGCAGGAACCGATCTGTGGCAGCAGACCCCCATGCACCTGTTGGTGAATGACCTGTGGCAGGCCGCTTTTATTCCTGAAGAACTGGGGATATATGAATACAGCGTCACTGCCTGGATAGACCGGTTTGAAACCTGGCGCAGCCAGATTGAAAAAAAGATCGGAGCCGGCCGGAATGTGTCAGTGGAACTGATAGAGGGAGCTGTGCTGGTGGAAGAGGCGGCAGGACGGGCCCAAAATGAAGCTGGAGCCCGCCTGCACCATCTGGCAGACCAGCTCAGATCGGACAAGGCTTTACAGGAACCTGCCTCTGTTGTCCTGGATATGGAACTTGCCGGGCTGATGGCAGAGTATCCGGATACAAATTCCAAGATTGATTATGCCAAAATACTGCCCCTGAGAATCGAACCGCGCAAAGCCCTATACAGCACCTGGTATGAAATGTTTCCCCGGTCCTGCACCAGCAGTGAATCGCCGGACCACGGCACCTTCAAAGACTGCATAAACAGGCTGCCGTATATTGCAAAGATGGGGTTTGATGTGCTGTACCTGCCGCCCATCCATCCCATCGGGCGCAGCCATAGAAAAGGAAAGAACAATGCGGTTGAAGCCAAGCCGGATGATCCCGGCAGTCCCTGGGCCATTGGTGCAGAGGAGGGGGGACACAAGGCAGTACATCCGAAACTGGGAACCCTGGCCGATTTTCAGGATCTTATGTCCAGGGCCCGGGAACAGGGCATTGACATTGCCATGGATATAGCATTTCAGTGCAGCCCGGACCATCCTTATGTGAAAGAACATCCTGAATGGTTCCAATGGCGGCCTGACGGTACAATTCAGTATGCGGAAAATCCCCCTAAAAAATATGAGGACATTTATCCTTTTGCCTTTGATTCTCCCCATTATGACAGCCTACGTCAAGAACTGCTGGATATTATCTTGTACTGGAGCGACCAGGGTATCCGGATTTTCAGGATTGACAACCCCCACACCAAACCGCTGCGGTTCTGGGAATGGGTCATTGCCGCGTGCAAAAACAAATACCCGGAAACCATCTTTCTGGCCGAGGCATTCACCCGTCCCAAGACCATGTACAGACTGGCCAAGGGCGGGTTTACCCAGTCCTATACCTATTTTACCTGGCGCAACCTGAAATGGGAAATCCAGCAGTATTTTGACACCTTGACCAGGACAGGGGTAAAAGACTTTTTCTGGCCCAACCTGTGGCCCAACACCCCGGATATCCTGCCGGAATTTCTGCAGCTGGGGGGCCGTCCGGCGTTTGTCCTCCGGTTGATGCTGGCTGCAACCCTTTCTTCGAGCTACGGCATCTATGGACCGGCTTTTGAACTGTGTATGAATGAACCTTTGACCCCCAATGGTGAGGAGTATAATCATTCGGAAAAATACGAGATCATTCACTGGGATCTGGAAGCGCCCCACACCATCAGGCCGTTTGTCACCAGAATCAACCGGATCAGGCGGGAAAACCCGGCCCTGCAGCAGACCCGGAACCTGATGTTTCATCCGGTGGATAACGAAGAGATCCTGTGCTTCAGCAAATACACGGATGATTTTTCCAACATCATCCTGGTGGCAGCCAATCTTGATCCCCATCATACCCACAGCGCCTGGGTGCAGCTGCCTTTTGAGGAGATGGGTGTGCCGGTGGAAAAAACGTTTCAGATGCATGATCTGGTGAGCGATGCCCGGTACCTGTGGCATACAGGGCACAATTTTCTGGAAATCGATCCGGCCGTTGTTCCGGTCCAGATCTTCCGCATCCGCCGCCGGATGCGCACGGAAAACGATTTTGATTATTTCATGTAACATGTAAAGCAGCTGTTAGCGGTTAGCTATCAGTCACATAATATCAACTTTAGCATGCAATAGGCAGCATCAGAAAATGAGACTTCCAATAGAAGAGAAAGTTCTGAAAATCCCTGGTACTAATAGCTAACAGCTAAAAGCTAAAAGCTAAATAAAAGGACAGCATGGTTATGCCAAAACGCACATCACAACCGGAAAATGATCCCCTGTGGTACAAAGATGCAATTATCTATCAGCTCCATATCAAGACTTTTTTTGACAGCAATGGTGATGGGATCGGAGATTTTAAAGGTCTCACCGCAAAACTGGATTATCTTCAGGAACTCGGGGTGACTGCCCTGTGGCTTTTGCCTTTTTACCCTTCTCCGTTGCGGGATGACGGGTATGACATTGCTGATTTCAAAGCCATCAATCCGGCATACGGTACCCTGGCTGATTTCAAAGCCTTTATGCGGGCGGCCCGCAAACGCAGTTTGAAAGTGATCACCGAGCTGGTGATCAACCACACCTCTGACCAGCACCCCTGGTTTCAGCGGGCCCGCCGGGCAAAACCAGGCAGTGTGTGGCGCAATTTTTATGTGTGGAGTGATACCCCGGAAAAATACCAGGATGCCCGCATCATTTTTCAGGATTTTGAGAGCAGCAACTGGACCTGGGATCCGGTGGCAAAAGCCTATTTCTGGCATCGGTTCTACTCCCACCAGCCTGATCTCAACTATGACAACCCCAAGGTGCATGAAGCCATCTTCAAGGCCCTGGACTTCTGGATGGACATGGGAGTGGACGGCCTGCGCCTGGATGCCATTCCCTATCTGTATCAGCGGGAAGGCACCAATTGCGAAAATCTGCCGGAAACCCATGTATTTCTTAAAAAACTGCGGCAGCGCGTGGATGAAAAATACAAAAACCGGATGTTTCTGGCCGAAGCAAACCAGTGGCCAGAGGATACGGTGCAGTATTTCGGGGACGGGGATGAGTGTCATATGAGTTTTCATTTTCCCCTGATGCCCCGGCTGTACATGGCAGTGCACATGGAAAGCCGGTTTCCGGTCACTGAAATCCTCAACAGCACCCCGGCCATACCGGAATCCTGTCAATGGGCAATGTTTCTGCGCAACCACGATGAACTGACCCTGGAAATGGTCACTGATGAAGAACGCGATTATATGTACCGGGCCTATGCCAGGGATGCCCGGATGCGTGTGAACCTGGGCATCCGCCGGCGCCTGGCCCCGCTCATGGGCAACCACCGCCGCCGGATCGAACTGATGTATGCGTTGCTCATCTGTCTGCCGGGCACCCCTATTTTGTATTACGGGGACGAGATCGGTATGGGTGACAATATTTATCTGGGTGACAGAAACGGGGTGCGCACCCCCATGCAGTGGAGCCCGGACCGGAATGCCGGTTTTTCCCGGTGCAATCCCCAGCAGCTCTATCTGCCGGTGATCACTGATCCTGAATACCACTATGAAGTGCTCAATGTGGAATCCCAGGAGCAGAACCGCCATTCTCTTTTCTGGTGGATACGGCGGCTGCTCAACCTGCACAGCCGCATACCCGCTTTCAGCAGGGGAGATATTATTTTTCTGGAGCCGGAAAATCCCAAAATCCTGGCTTTTATCCGCCGGCATGAGAACCAGTCTGTACTGGTGGTGGTCAATCTTTCGCGGTTTGTACAATATACTGAACTGGATATGCAGGCCCATGAAGGAAAGATTCCGGTGGAAATATTCGGCAACACCCCTTTTCCCGGTATTACCGATGCCCCTTATCTTCTGACCCTGGGGCCCCATGCCTTTTACTGGTTTATGCTGACCTCTCCCCAAAAGGAAGAGAGCGAGGGAGCGGCAGATGCTGATCTTCCGGTATTAAAAGTGGAATCCAGATGGGAGGAGGTGTTACAGGGACATCAGCTGGAACGTCTGGAAAAACACCTGGGGCTGTATATCAAAAAATGCCGGTGGTTCGGTGCCAAGAGCAGCCGCATCACATCTCTTGCTGTGCGTGACCAGGTATCAGTAGGAAATCATGTTCTGACAGGCCGTATTCTCATGGTAACCCTGGGCTATGCCGACAAAAATGCCCAGACCTATATTCTGCCGGTCACCTGTGTATCCCGGGCAGAGGGCACAGCACTCATGGCGGATCATCCCCAGGCAGTCATGGCACAGATAAAAATGTCAGCCGAAGATGAGGAAGGCTTTCTTGTGGACGGCCTGTTTCATCCGGGTTTCTGTAGTGTGCTTCTGGAAATGATCCACCGCAGACAGGCCGTCAGGGGGAAACAGGGACGGTTTACAGCAACCCCTGCCAATGCATTTAAAAATATGTACGCCACCCGGGATCTGCCTCTGGAAACCAGGGTGATAGGCGCGGAGCAGAGCAATACATCCATCATTTACGGGCATTGCTTTATTCTCAAGCTGTTCCGCCGTCTGCATGAAGGGACCAATCCGGATCTGGAAATATCGCGTTTCCTCACCAACAGGGGTTTTTCCGGCCTGCCCGGGCTTGCCGGCTGGCTGGAATACACCCGGCCTGATGAAGAACCCTCTACTGTGGGTATTCTCCAGGAATATGTGCACAACCAGGGCGATGCCTGGGAATATACGGTGAACAGCCTGTCCCGGTTTTTTGAAAGGGTTATGGAAAACCAGGATGAGGTCCGGGCTGCTGTGCCTGAAAAAAGCCTGCTGGAATTAAGCCGGGTTCCCATACCCCCGGACCTGGCAGAGCAGTTCGGGTTTTACCTGGAATCCGCAACCGTTCTGGCCCGGCGGACTGCCCAGATGCATGCGGCACTGGCATCGGCATCGGAAAATGCCCTGTTCACCCCGGAACCGTTTTCCACGCTCTACCAGCGCTCGCTTTTCCAGTCCATGAGTTCCCTGGCAGGCCGGATACTGTCACAGCTTGAAAAACGGATCACAGCCAAAAAAAATCCCCTGCCTGAAAACATACAGGCCATCGCTGAAAAGGTACTCAGCCGCAGACAGGAAGTCATGGACCGGTTCCGGGCCCTGACCAACCGCAAAATCAGCGCCATGCGGCTGCGGTGCCACGGGGATTTCCATCTGGGCCAGATTCTTCACACCGGCAAAGATTTTGTGATTATCGATTTTGAAGGGGAGCCCATGCGCCCTGTAAGCGAGCGGCGCATTAAACGCTCTCCTCTCCGGGATGTGGCAGGGCTTTTGCGCTCCTTTCACTATGCCTGTTATTTTGCCCTCCAGGCAGAAGAGGCCAGGGGAATGTTTTCACCAAAATTACGGGAAACCATGGCAGCCAAAGCAGAAGAATGGCGGCTGTGGGTGAGTGCGCAATATCTGGGTGAATATCTGGTAAGAAGTGCGGATGCCGGGTTTCTTCCAGACACCCAGGAGGAGATGGGGGTGCTTTTGCAGGCCTATCTCATGGAAAAAGCCGTGTATGAACTCGGTTATGAAATGAACAACCGGCCCGAGTGGATCATCATACCTCTCAAGGGAATCGAACATTTGTTAAATGAAACAT
>JAABRW010000337.1 GCA_011390695.1 Desulfotignum sp. | reverse complement strand
GCTGCTATAATACAGGCGATGAGCACAAAGGTGGCAGCATAATCCTTTAAAAAATTATACACAACCCCCACCCAGCCGTCGAATCCCGGCATGACAAATCCATCGGAAAATCCGATGATCACCAGGGAAACTGAGCGGATGGACAGAATCAGAAAGCCGGCAAAAATAACAATATGCAGGACCCCTGCCAGCATATACCGCGGTTGTTTCATCTGGCCCAGCCAGATGACAAACAGTTTTTGGATCCGCCGACCGATATGGTCAAAACGGTAATCCGGCGCAGCCCTTACCAGAGGTGCCAGGCGCCTGGCCATGATATAGGCGAATAATCCCACCCCAACCACAGGCAGGATAAAAGACAGGATTGCCGCCGGAAATATCCCGAAAAATTCAAAATTTGCCGGACCGATGATCGAAGACATATACTGTTACCTCCAGAAAATATATTTTTTTGCAGTTTATGAACAATGGCTCAATGAGCTTTAATAAAGATGGCGATCCCCGTCAAGCAAAAAGCCTGATTCAAAATCATTTAAAAACTGTATACCATTTAGATACTGTATGCTGTTTATTCTCCTCTGACCCCGTTGAGATAGAGATCCACCAGGGGATCTGCCATGGCCACAAGATCATACCGGCCGTCGGCCGACACCCAGGTGGAAATAACCCCTTCCACCGCCCCGAGGATAAAGCGCTTTACAAGACCCACAAAAAGATCCTGGCGCATGGAGCCTTCAATCTGCCCCTGCTCGATAATATCCGACAGCAGATCCAGGTACATTTTGGAGATATCTTTGATCTGGGACTGGATATCCCGCAGATACCGGACTTCGGACTGAAAAATAACCGCCATGTTCTTATCGTTCTGGAACTCCTGTAAATGACAGTGTATGAGATTTCTGAGCTTTTCTTCCGCGTTTTTTCCCGAGGCCACGGCTGTGTTCATTTTTTCAAACACCACACCGGTCTTATAATTGATAAACTGATAAAGGATATCATCCTTGTTTTTAAAATACAGGTACAGGGTACCGTCAGCCACCCCGGCCCGGGAAGCGATCTGGGAAATTGTGGCCTTGTAAAAACCGAACCGGGCAAAAACATCCCCTGCACTGGTGAGAATCTTATGGTATTTTTCCGATTTGTTTTTTTGCAAGCCTTTCCCGCCTTTCCCTGAAAAAATGAACAATAATTCATTATCTAACATTAGTTTTTTAAAAATGTCAAGCAGATATTTTTCAAAAAACCATTTGACGGTTTTTTATTTTAATGTTATTTTACAATTAGTTATGTTACAATTTTAATTTTGAAATGCCTTTTAAAAAAATTCATTTTAAAAATTTTTTTCATGAATATATATTCATTCCTTAATAGTTCTTGCTTTTGACATGCGTTCATGAAAAAATTATAGTAATCTTCAACAGCAACAAATCATACGGGAGAGAAACCATGTCACACCATTATTCTGGAGATTTCCAGGCTGCCCTTGATTTGGGCAGACCCCCCAATGTAAAAAAGCTGTTCCCCAATTCCAAGGCATTGATTGTCAGCGGCAGATACATTGACCGGGCCATGTTGAAAAAAGGCGGCTGCATGACCATTGCCGCCAACGGCAGAAACGCTTTTGTCATCAGGGGTGCCCTGCGTGCGGCCCAGAAGGCCAATGCCGCCATCATCGTTGAAATCGCCCGGTCAGAAGGGGGCAAAGATGCTTATTGTGCCGTCAACCTGTGGAATATTGCCCGGCAGACCGATGCCTTCATGAATGAACTGGGCATCACCATACCGGTGGCCATCCATGCAGATCATTTCGGCATCAAAAAACAAGAAGATATAGCACCTGCAAAAATTGAAATCCCCTCTCTGTTTGATGCCGGCATCACCTCCATTGCCATTGATGCCTCCCACATGCCCGATGAACAGAACCTGCTGGCCAATATTGAACTGTTCCCCTTTGTCCCGGAGTGGGCCGGCCTTGAGACAGAAGTGGGAGAAATAAAAGGAAAGCTGGGGTTATCCACTGCCAAGGAAGCCTTGTTTCTGATCCAGGGCCTTAATGCCCACGATATTTTTCCGGACTGGATCGCCCTGAACAACGGCACCACCCACGGCATAGAGCAAAGTGATGCCGGTATCAATGTGCCGCTTACAGCCCGGATCCATGATGCGCTTGCGCCCTACCACGTCTCCGGCGCACAGCACGGCACTTCGGGCAACAGTTCGGAACGGCTCCGGGAAATTGCCGCAAAAACAAGAACCACCAAGGCGAATGTTGCCACTGCCCTGCAGATGATTTCCTGGGGGGTGGAGGTCAATGATTATGGCAATGCCATTCTGGACTCTGACGGCAATTTCATCAAACAGCCGGACAAAGGGGTTGATGAAAACATGTGGCAGCAGATGCTGGCCTATGCAAAAGCCCAAAATCTTACCGGCGGCAACTTTAAAAAGCTCAATGCACCCTTTGAAAACCGTTTCCTGGCCCAGCCCGCAGATATCCGTACCCGCATGGCAGAAGGTGTGGAAGCCTTTGTTTACACCCTGCTCACCAAGGTGTTCAATGCAGCTGATACTGCTGATATTGTCATGAACCATATTCTTGAAACCCGGTCCCATGACCCGGGGGGCAAAGCCGAAACCATTGAATCCCCGAAGGAATGGACCCGGGAAAAAATCCGGAAAAAAGCCGCTGACATCAGTTCAGACAAAGGCCCTGAGGGTGATTTTGACGATTGAAAAAAAAATTAAAGGTATAATTTTCCCTTACCGATACTGTGGTTAAGGAGAAAATTATTATATGCAGATACCCTCTTATCAGATACAGAATGTATTAAAGGTGTATTCCAGGCAGTTGAGCCAGGGTAAAATCCTCACCAGAAACAAATTCAACAATGCCCATAATATATCTGCCGACAATGTCACAATTTCCTCGGAAGGCAAACGCCAGGCCATCATTGACAAAGTTGCTGCCAATATTGTGGAAAAAATCATCACAGAGGGTCCCAGGGAAAAAAGCGAAGAACAGATTGCCAGCCAGGTTGAAAAAGAACTCGGCAAAAAACTCAACTATGACCGGGACAAAAACCAGTTCACCTATACCGCAGTGGACAGCCACAACAACAGGGTGAGCCATACCCTGTCAGTGGAAGATTCAAAGTTTGTGGTAAACAGAATGACAGAGCTGGCGCGTCAGGTTGCTGATAACAACATGACGTCTTAAAGGAGGTACATATCATGAAAATATCCAACCATAATAATATTATTGCCCAATATGCCAACAAGGCAATACCAGCTGCTGTTCCGGCCAAAACCGGCAGACAGGCAGATGAGCTGCAATCAGATACTATCCAGTTATCTGACACAACCAGAGAACTCCAGAAAATCAGACAGGCCATGGAAACAGAACCGGCAGACAGAGCACAGCAGGTATCTGACCTGAAGGACCAGGTCCGGACGGGTCGATACAACGTCAATGCCCAGAAGGTTGCGGAAATAATGGTCCATGGTTTCGATAAACTGGCATAGGCTGCAAAAATTTCCCGTTTTATCTCGCCAGCCTGCCTAATTCAGACACTCCTTCTCGGTCAAATATTTCAAGCTGTTGATTTTATACATAAAAAAATTACTTCCACCATCATGGCACATCTTTTGCTTTTACCATGGCTAATATGAAAAGGAGGCCGATATGGTAAATATCCATCACATAAATGACACAACACCACCCGTAAAAGTACCCCGGGACAGCACCCGGAAAACCGGGAACAAGGATGCGTTTACATCTGCACTGAACCGGGCCCTGGATAAAACACAGCCCTCTGAAATACAGAAAGATCAACCACAAGGCTTAGGGGAAATCACCTCTGTGCGGACCATACAGATACCCACCCAGTCGGACCTGGTCTCCGGCAGTACGGAAAAACTGCTGGAACTGCTGGATACCTTCAGTGCACAGCTGCAGGATCCCGGTGTGTCTTTAAAGCATATGGCGCCGGTGTTGGAAACCATTCATAACAGAGCAGACCAGCTGGTTAAGGAAACCCGGGCCCTTGGTGCCGACCATGCCGGACTGCGCGATATTGCCAACCAGACCGCGGTAACAGCCCAGACAGAATATATTAAATTCCAGCGGGGAGACTATTTGTCGTAGCTGCGTTTTGCCCGGTCCCAGAAGGCCTCTTTTTCAGCAGCAGACAATGCTTCTAAACTTTGGTTCTCCCGGGCCAGTTCCGCCTCCATCAACCGGAACCTTCCCTCAAACTTTGCAGTGGAGCGGGACAGTGCGGTTTCCGGATGAAACCCGGCATACCTGGCCACATTCACCAGGGAAAACAAAATATCCCCGAATTCCATCATGGCTTCATCTTGGTTCTTGTCTTCCAGGGCCGCTTCAAATTCCGCAATTTCATTTTTAACCGTATCCAGCACCTGGTGGATATTTTCCCATTCAAACCCCATCCCGACCGCTATTTTCGACACCTTGAATGCCCGCAAAATACCGGGCATGCCACCGGGAACCGAATCCAGGACAGAGCCATTTGCCGGGCGGTCTTTTTCCTGAATTTTGATCTGCTCCCACTGGTCCAGCAGGGCTTTTTCCGTTTCAACAACAGCTGACCCGTAAACATGGGGATGCCGCCGGACCATTTTTTCGACCACTGTATCCACCACCCGGGAAATGGGAATCTGTTTTGTGTCATCAAATATTGCCATGATGAACAGAATTTGAAACAGCACATCCCCCATCTCTTCGCAGGTATTGTCCAGATCCTCATTTACAAGGGCATCCTGGAGTTCATACACCTCTTCAGCCAGGCATTTCCACATGGTGGCCGGGGTCTGTCTGCGGTCCCAGGCACATCCGTTTTCTCCCCTCAGGGTCTGGATGATATTCATGATAGGGGAAAGTGTCTCCAATGGGTTTGCCCTCCTGTATATAAGGTTTTTTCACCTTGAGTTTTTCCAGCTGCCGCAAAAAACCGGCCCGCATGGTTCTGGAAACAAACAAGGTCATGGTCCTGGAAATTTGTGCCAGATATGGCGCTGATGCTGATTCCTTCATGACCGAAGCTGTGCCTGTTGGAATAAATGCTGTCAGCACGACAAACAAAACAGAGACAATCAATGCACCTTTGGCGGTGCCAAAAATCAGGCCGAATGACCTGTCCACCCAGCCCAGAAATACCAGGTGCAAAAGCCTGCGGATCAGCGCAGCCATAATCCCCACCACCACCAGGATACCACAGAACAGAATACCGAAACCGGCCAGATGCCGGGTTTCCGGTGTGCTGATAAAAAAGGCCAGATGATCGGAAAGCATCCAGTAATAGGTAAACGCCCCGTAAAATCCGGCAATCACCGCAACAATCCCGGAGACTTCACGGATAAGCCCTTTAAAAAGTCCCCTGATCATACAGAACAGAACAATCACCAGGACAACCAGGTCAAAACCGTTCATTGTTTTCCTTTTTTGCCACAGTTTCCAAAGACCTATGAAATAACAATTCCACGGTTTTCCCGTCAAGATTTTTATTGACCTTTTACCAAATAAAATGCACCCTATGCTCCATGAAAACCATTGAATTTGACAACATATCACTGGTCCAGAAGCTGTTCGGATTTCACAATACCCACCTTGACAAAATCGCAAAAAGTTTTCATGTCACCATCAATTCCAGGGGAAATGTTGTCACCATTTCAGGTGATACTGAAAATACCCGCCTGGCCCATACCCTGCTGATTCAGTTATATGGTCTTTTAAAGGAAAAGATTCCCATGGAACCGGCAGACCTTGATGCAGCCATTACCATGATAAAAAAAGACGGCACAGCCCGCCTGGATGCCTTGTTTTTGCAAACGGTTTTCTTGACTGCCAAAAACAAACCCATCCGGCCCAGAAGTCTTGCCCAGCAGCGATATGTCAATGCCATTCACACCCGGGATATTTTGTTCGGCATCGGCCCTGCCGGCACCGGAAAAACCTATCTGGCCATGGCCATGGCCGTGGCTGCCCTCAGCCGGGGAGATGTCCGGAAAATCATTCTCACCCGCCCGGCAGTGGAAGCAGGCGAGGCCCTGGGTTTTCTGCCCGGGGATCTGGCGGAAAAGATAAACCCCTATCTGCGCCCGCTTTACGATGCCTTGTATGATATGCTGGACTTTGAAAAAGCCAGGGCGTATATTGAGCAGGAAATTATTGAAATCGCTCCCCTTGCATTCATGCGGGGCAGAACCCTGAACAGTGCATTTATTATCCTGGATGAGGCCCAGAACACCACCTCCCAGCAGATGAAAATGTTTTTAACCCGGATCGGATACAATTCCAAAGCCATTGTGACTGGTGATATTACCCAGATAGACCTGCCGGAAGGCAAAAAATCCGGCCTTGTGGAGGTCAGAAAAATCCTTTCTCCCATAAAGGGAATCGATTTTATCTATTTTTCCAAAGACGATGTGGTAAGACACCAGCTGGTTTCCGATATTATTGATGCATATGAAAAAAACAAAATCTAATATCTGGTCCCAAAAGGCCAAAAATTTTTTATTAACCACCCCTTACCTGTTATGGTTCATGCTGTTTGCCATCACTTTGGTATTCACGCTTTTCCAGACACCTGAACAGCAGAATATCCCCTTTTCCTATGAGGTGGGCGATGTGGCCCTGCGGGACATCAAAGCCCACAAGGATTTTCTCGTCGAAGACAGAGAAGTGTCTGAAAACAGAAAAAATCAGGCCAAAGACCTGGTCAGGATTGTATATGACTTTGATGACGGTCTGCTGCCCCAGATCCTGACCAATATAGAAGCAGCCATGCAGATCGGCCGGGCACTGTATACACCGGAAGAAAACCAGACAGCAGGTGAAAACAATCCCCGGGACCCCGTACCCGATCCCACCTTTGCCATGGTGCTGGAAACCAAACCCGGGTTTGAAGAAAAACTGGGCATTGAAATCAATGAAGGGGCATATTCCATTCTCCACAAATACCGGTTTGATCCTGCCATCACTGAAAAAATCCAGACCATTATGGGCAAAGTACTGTCCAACGGGGTTGTTGCCAATAAGGAAATACTGCTGGAAGAAGAAAACAAGGGTATCATCCTGAGAACAATCGGTTCCAGTGAAGAACGGATTGTCAACAACCTCAAGGTATTTTACGGCCCTGACCAGGCCAGGACCATGGTCAGAATTGAAGGCGCCCCCCTGTTGAAAAATGTCAATTACAACCTGACAAACCTGATCGTGGATATCTGTCAGCGCCTGCTGCAGCCCAATATTTTCATGAATAAAAGCGAGACCCAGAAAAGAATCCTGGCTGCCCAGGCTGATATCAACCCTGTCATGTACCAGATCAAGGCAGGAGAAATGATCCTCAGGGAAGGGGAACGGGTAACCAAAACCAAACTGATCAAACTGAACGCGCTCCAGGATCAGGTGGCTGGAAAAACCATTTACGTGTCTGCCACCGGGATTGCCCTGATCACTTTTTTTCTGATTCTGGTTTCCTATGTGCTGTTTCTCAAAGACCACCACACCCTGAAAAATGATCACAACAAACACATGGTTTTTCTGGCCCTGGGCCTTGTACTTTACCTGAGCTTTGTAAAAATATCCACATATCTGGTCCAGTCTGCTGATCCCAGTCAGGCATGGGATCTGGCTTCCGCCTCTTTTTTCATGGCCATCCCGCTTCCGGCCGCAGCCATGATATGCTGTCTGTTTCTGGGTTTTGACATTGCTGTTTATTTTGCCCTGGTGCTGTCTGTTCTGGCCGGATTATCCTTTGGCGGCAGTTTTGAGGTGTTTATTTTTTTCTTTTTAAGCTGCAGCGCAGCCGCCTTTCTGGTACGTGAGAGCCGGGAACGCAAAAGCTTTATCACAGCCGGGTTCAAATTGTCTTTGTTCAATGCGGCTCTGGCCATTTCACTAGGTTTTTATACCCTTTCCCAGCCAGATCCTGTCATGCTTGCCAAAGAGATTCTCATCGCTTTTTGCGGCGGGGTGTTTGCCGCCACTTTGACCATCGGATTCACCCCGTTAATTGAAATTCTTTTTGATTATACCACAGAAGCCAAATTGCTGGAATTTTCCAACCTGGACCAGCCATTGATCAAGAAACTGATGATTGAAGCACCAGGAACCTATAACCACAGCGTAATTGTGGCCACTTTATCCGAGGCAGCCGCCTCAGCCATTAATGCCAGCAGTCTCAAGGCCAAAGTCATGGCATATTACCATGATATCGGCAAGCTGGACAAAACCATGTATTTCATTGAAAACCAGGCAGACGGAAAAAACCGGCATGACAAGCTGTCTCCGTCCATGTCCGCCCTCATCCTGATCCAGCATGTCAAAAAAGGGGTGGAACTGGCAAAAACCTATAAACTGGGCAATGAAATCATTGAAGGCATCACCCAGCACCATGGCACATCTTTGATCAAGTACTTTTACAACAAAGCGCTGAAAAGCGGAAAAGACAATGTAAACGAAGAAAATTTCCGGTATCCCGGCCCCAAACCCCAGACCCGGGAAACCGGTATCGTCATGCTGGCGGATGTGGTGGAAGCGGCGGTACGGGCACTGGAACGGCCCACACCGGCCCGCATCAGAGGAAGGGTAAAGGAACTGATCAATGATATTTTTGCCGACGGCCAGCTGGAAGAATGCGAACTCACCCTCAAGGACCTTCACCAGATTGCAAAAAGCTTTAACAATATCCTGACCAGCATTTATCACAGCCGTATCGAGTACACAGACAAACCCCAGGAAAAGAAAAAAGAAAAAAATGACAGCCCCAAAGATACTGATCGACAACCGCCAAAAGGCAATGGTGCCAACCCCAACCCTGCGCAAAAAGACAGAACTGATCTTAAACGCCTTGGGTTGTAATCACCAGGAAATCTCTATTGTGATCATGGATGATGCACAAATCCAGGAACTCAACCAAAATTTCCGGGGGATTTGCCGGCCCACCAATGTACTGGCCTTTCCCATGCAGGAAGGAGAATTTACCGACATCACCCCGGAACTGCTGGGGGATGTGGTCATATCCGCACAAACCGCCCGCAAAGAAGCGGATGCAGCAGGCATCACTTTGGAAGAACGGATGTCCCAGCTGCTGGTCCATGGAATTCTTCATCTGCTGGGATTTGACCATGAAACTACAGAATCCAACGCAGAGGAAATGGAAACCAAAAGCCTGGAAATTTTAAGACAAATTGAAAACAACTCGGAGTTAGAGGCTTTTTAAACCAGGAAAGGAAAAACAAATGGCAGAATTGGCTGTGAATGTGGACCATGTGGCCACCCTGCGCCAGGCCCGGGGCATTGATTACCCTGATCCGGTGGCAGCGGCAGTTGCAGCGGAAATTGCCGGTGCAGATGCTATTGTGGTGCATTTGAGAGAAGACCGCCGCCATATCCAGGAACGGGATGTCCGGCTGCTGCGGCAGACCGTGCAGTCAAAACTTATTCTGGAGATGGCAGCCACCAGTGAAATGCTGGGTATTGCCCTGGATATTCTTCCCCATACCGTCACCCTGGTCCCGGAAAAAAGAGAAGAACTGACCACAGAAGGGGGGCTGGATCTGGTTACCCACCAGGACATTACCAGAGAAGCGGTATCCACCCTGAAAAACGCCGGGATAAAGGTGTGCATTTTTATTGACCCGGATCTGGACCAGATCAAAATCGCCCATAAAATAGATGCAGACATGATTGAAATCCACACCGGTGCATTTTGTGATGCGGCAACCGAGACCGAAGCCCGGCGGGAGTTTTTACGCATCGTGGATGCCGCCAAGATCGGAACCAAACTCAAACTGGGGGTAAATGCCGGACACGGGATCTGCTACAACACCATCAAGGCCTTTGAAGGGCTCCGTGAAATCCGGGAATTTTCCATCGGGCACAGCATTGTTGCAAGAGCGGTTCTCGTGGGAATGGACCAGGCTGTCAGGGATATGAAACAATTGGTAAAAGCCCTGTATTAGGTACAAAACCGCCTCAGCCCGGCACTGATGCGAGGGAGGGTATACAATTTACCCCATATACACCAGCCAGGTCATGTATGCCAGATAGCAGCCCAGCAGCAGAACACCTCCGCTCCGGCGGATGGTGCAGTCTCTGCGCATAAGGACCCAAGGCAAAAAACTTACAGACATCATCACCAGGTAGTCATACACCAGGCCGCTTGCAAAAAAACCGCCCGGGATGTCTATGGGCCGTACAATTCCAGCAAGCCCGATAACGCTTAGAATATTGAACACATTGCTGCCGATAAGATTGCCTATGCTGATGTCCATCTGCTTTCTGAAGGCTGCTGTAATCGATGTGGCCAGTTCCGGCAGTGATGTACCGATGGCCACAATGGTCAGTCCGATGAACTTTTCACTGAGTCCAAAAGTTTTCATGATAACCACTGCTGAATCAATGAGCACCTGGGCACCGGTTATGACACCTGTAATTCCGGCGAGTATCAGAAAAATCTGCTTTGGACGGGATGCTATGATACCGATCTCTTCAATTTCCTGGAGACTTTGGCCCGGCAATTCAGTGGGCAGCGGCGCCATATCCGGAACAGCAGCAGAACCTGCCCTGTGACAGGCTGTCTTTTTTTCCCTGGCTGATATATAATAATTAAATATGGTATAAAGAATTACACCGCCAAAAAGGGTCATACCTTCGATTCGGGATATGGAGGAATCCATGGAAAGAATAAAAAGAAAAATGGAAATACCCAGCATCAGCGGAATATCTCGCCTGACAACGGACCTGTCCGCAATAATCGGCATCAGGCATGCCGCAGATCCAAGTACCAGTGCAATATTGGCTATATTGCTGCCCACTGCATTGCCCACGGCAATCATACTCTTACCGCCGAAAGAGGATACAACACTAACCACCAGTTCCGGTGCCGACGTACCAAAGGCAACCACTGTCAGTCCGATGACCACCGGTGACACACCCAGGGCCCGGGCCAGGTTGGCCGACCCCTTAACCAGCCATTCCGCCCCATAATAAAGCAAGGCAAAACCCATAATCACCAGCAACACATGCAACCACATACACCCTTCCTTTAAAAGAAAATATATACCCCGGATTCTGGCGGTTCTTCCGAAAAACCCGATATGCAGGCATTCTCAAAAATTGTGCTTTCAGTCCAGCAGGCCTGACATGCCTGCAGCCCGGCTTACCCCGTGCGCATTGTTGGAAACCGGCATCAGAACACCGGTACCAAGACCGGACACGGCATTGGCCACACAAAAACTTTGGCCGGCCCATTCCAGCATATCCTGGTCATTGTAATCATTTCCCACAGCAACAACCCGGGCGCGGGGGATTTTCAGTCCAGAGGCAAGCCATGCCGCAGCCTGGCTTTTGGAAGTCTGGTGATGGAAGACCTCAATCCATGCAGACTTGTGGTCTAAAGGGGAGGTAGCATGTATAACGCTGTAGCCGGCCAGTTCTGATTTCAGTTCTTCCAGCTGACCGCATACGAGCCCCCGGGGCACCACAGCCAGCACCTGGGTCGCTGATGCATACACCTCGGATTCAGGATGCAGAGGGCTGGCAAAGGACTGGTACAAATCAATCCGCTTGTAAAAATCCGGATTTTCATGTCCCCGGGATTTGTAGAAAAAAAAATGGGTGTCCGGGATGGCCTTGTGGACCATATAGTCAAATCCTGCCCGGTCAAAACAGGTGGTGATCTTTATCACATCATATCTGGAAATGGCAGAGTTCCGGAGAATCTTATTCTGCTTTATGTCCAGGATCCCGGCACCGGTGGAAAACAAAAGATAATCCACCGGCAGCAGATCTTTTTCCAGGTTGATTGCGGCCAGGGCTTTTTGAAAGGAATAGAGACTGCGGCCTGTGGCAATGGCAACCACTACCCCCCTGGACCGCAGCCGGGCAAGGGTGTCCAGATCTGTTTCTGAAATGGCCTTGTCATCATCGAGCAGGGTGCCGTCAAGATCTGTGATAAACAGATGCCGGTTCATGGGACAGTGTCTTTTTTTTTCCAGAAGCTGTCCACCGCCTGAAGGAGGTCAGCCATATCAAAAGGTTTCATGAGCAGGATTGCGGTCTGGATCCTGTTCAGAACTTCAGGCGGCGGTGTAATACCGGTACACATGATCACGGGCAGTCCCGGCCGGATCTGCAAAATTTTTTCCATGAGCACATCACCGGTCATTTCCGGCATGGTATAATCCGTGATTAATGCATCATAGTGAAACGGTTTTTTTTTGAACAATGCCAATGCCGCCGGAGAACGGGTCATGGTATCGACTGTATAGCCGTAATCTTCAAGCATTTCCCGGCCGACCTCGGCCAGATAGTCTTCATCATCCACAAATAAAATTTTTCTGTCCTGTGCCTGCTGGATCACCTGATCCATCCTTTCATCACTGCCGGCCATTTTTACCGGCTGCATATCTTTTCTTCTGGTCTGCTATTTTTTCTTTTTCATGGCTTCCAGGAAAACACTTTCCATGGTACCCAGCGGTTTTCCCTTCTGGTCTCCGGCAAACTGCTGCCAGTTTTCCGTATCCTTCTGGTCCGGCGGTGCCAGGGTAATTCGCCGGTTTTCCTCATCCACCTGCTGAACGAGCACGGTGACGGCATCCCCGGGTTTCAATGCATCAAAGGATTTGGCATCTGCAGCATTCCTGACGGCTGATACGGGCATCAGGCCTGTCACCCCCGGTTCCAGGCCGATGAACAGCCCGAATGTCTCTCTTTTTTCCAGCCGGCCAGCCAGGATCTCTCCTGGTTTGTATTTGACAGAGATCCCGGTCCAGGGATCTCCCAAGGCATCCTTGATGCTCAAAGAAACCCGTTTGGCATCCATATCAATGGATTTTATCACCACCTGAATTTCTTCGCCTTTTTCCACCACATCTTCAGGCCGCATGACCCTTTTCGTATGGCTCATTTCACTGATATGCACCAGGCCGTCCACACCGGGCGCAATTTCCACGAATGCGCCGAAACTGGTAAGGCGCACAACTTTTCCGGTCACCTGGTCACCAGGCTTAAATGCTGTTTCCATGCTGTCCCAGGGATCTTCGGCCGTTTGTTTAACAGACAGGGAGATTTTGGGCAGATCCTGTCCTTCCAGGTGGTCTATTTTCAACAGTTTCACCAGCACTGTGTCTCCGGGCTGCACCACATCATCAGGTTTATCGATCCTGGACCAGCTCAACTCGGAAATATGGGCCATGCCCTCCACACCCGGTGCCAGTTCGATAAAAGCGCCGTAAGACATGAGCCGGGTAACGGTTCCCTGGATTGTATCCCCCACTGCCACATCTGCCAGAAATGCCTGCTGGGCTTCTTTCATCTGCGCTGTCAGCAGATCTTTGCGGGATACCACAATATTCCGGCCGCTTTCCTCATACCGGGTGACCAGAAAATGATGGGTCTGCCCCACAAAATCCTCAGGGGTTTCCACATATTTGACATCCATCTGGCTTACCGGACAAAAAGCCCGCTTGCCCAGGATATCCACATTGAAACCACCTTTTATAACAGCCTTTACCTTTCCCTCCACAGGGGTTTTGTTGTGGGCCGCATCTTCCAGCAGGGCAATTTTTCCTGCACCGGAAATCGCCCTGGACAAAATGATCTCGCTTTCACTCAAGGACACCACATACAAGGTTATGGTGTCACCCGCCTGCCAGGGGAATTCACCGTTTTCATCCACCAGCTCGTTTTTTTCCACAACACCGTCACTTTTGGTGCCGGTATCAATATACACACTGGCCCTGCCAACAGATATGATCTTTCCTTCCACCATATCTCCCGGTTTAAGTTCGCGGCCCATGTTGTCTCCATAGGATGCAAAAAGTTCTTCAAAACTCAATTCTTCGGAATTGTTGTCCGGGTTTTCATCAAATTTTTCTGTCATGGTCCTTCTCCAAACAAGGCGATTATGTAACACATGCCTGACTACTATACTTTACCACAGCCTGTGTAAAGCAAAAAAAGTTTTTATGGACACCCGGGGCCCGACCCCGTGACTGCTCATGGCAGGTCTGCTTTGACCCGTTCCAGAAGCCTGCCGGCCAGCTCTTCGGTAATTCCCGGCAGGGCGGTCAGTTCGCCCACAGTGGCATTTTTCAGATTCTCCAAGCCTTTGAAACGGTGGAGAATCAGCTTTTTCTTTTTGGGCCCGATGCCGGGGACAGTATCAAAAACAGACAGGCTGCCCCGTTTTTCCCGCCGGCTGCGCTGGAAGGTGACGGCAACCCTGTGGGCCTCATCTCTTATCTGCTGCAGCAGGAACAAGGCCTTTTTGGCAGATGCGGTGTTCAAAGGATTGGCCCGGCCCGGGATATAAATCTTGTCCATATCTTCGCCTTTTGTTTCATCTTTTTTGGCCAGGCCTGCCACAGCAAATCTGCCCTGAATTCCCAGTTCTTTGAGCACCGACACTGCCATGCCCAGCTGCCCTTTTCCACCGTCCACCACCAGCAGATCCGGCCAGGCCATTTCTGTTTCTTCCTTTAAAAACCGGCGGGTCAACACCCGGGTCATACAGGCATAATCATCCGGCTGGTCCATATCCTGGATAATATATCTCCGGTAGGCACTTTTTTCCGGGCTGCCCCCGACGAACACCGCCATGGATGATACCGGGTCCTGTCCGGAAAGACTGGAATTGTCAAAACATTCGATCCGATCGGGTAACCGGTCCATCTGTAAAAGGGACTGAAGCATGGCCAGGGCAGACCGTGCAGCCTCTTCTTTGACCAGAAGCTTTTCCAGTTCCCGGCCGGCATTGACACAGGCCATCTCCACCAGCCGGCGTTTTTCCCCCCGCACCGGCACATATACCGTCACTTTTTTTTCTTTTTTTTCCCGCAGCACAGATGCCAGGGCATCCAGGTTTTCAATCTCCCGGTCCACCAGCACAGCATCCGGCAAAAACCGGGTTTTGCCATAATACTGCCACAAAAAAGCCCGGAGGATTTCGTCATTTTCCCTGAACCCGGGATCCAGGGAATAATGCACCGTATCCACCAGCCGGCCGGACCGGACAAGCATCACCGTGACAACAGCCATCCCCTGTTGTGCAGCCAGGCCCATCACATCCCGGTCCTTGAGATCAGCGCACACCACCACCTGTTTTTCCATGATATTGGTTATGGCAAACATGGCATCCCTTTTCTGGGCCGCTTTTTCAAATTCCCGGGATTCGGCATGGGCCTGCATCTCGTTTTTTAATTTCTGCATCACCTGGCCGGGCCTGCCCTTTAAAAACAAAACCGCATCCCTGACCTGCTGCATGTACGCTGCTTCCGCCACCTTCATACAGCAGGGCCCCATGCATTCCTTGATCTGATAATTGAGGCAGGGCCGGGACCGGTTTTTGAACTGGGTGTCCCTGCATTTTCTGAGCTTGAAAATTTTCTGAATCTGCCGCAGGGTCCGGTTCACACTGCCGGAAGAGGAATAGGGGCCAAAATACAGGGCATGGTCGTTTTTTATTTTGCGCACCCGCTGGATGGCGGGAAAGGGCGCATGCATGTCAATGCGCAGCAGCGGATAATTTTTCCCGTCCTTGAGCAGCACATTATATCTGGGCCGGTGGGCTTTTATCAGGTTGGACTCCAGGATAAACGCCTCATGGTCGGATGCGGTGATGATCAGGTCGAAATCCCTGACCATGGCCAGAAGGGCCGCGGTTTTGCCATCCGGGTGTTTTTGTTTGGCAAAATAGGACCCCAGCCGCTTTTTCAGGTCTTTTGCCTTTCCCACATAAATAATCTTTGCTTTGGCATCCTTCATCAGGTAGACCCCCGGGCTGTGGGGGGCCTGGAGATATTTTTCCGCAAGTGCGGGATTCAGTCCGGTCAAAACGGCACCATCTCTGTCAATTGTCTGATCTTATCCCGGTACCGGGCTGCCTGTTCAAACTCCAGCTGTTCCGCCGCCTTTTTCATCTTGAATTCCAGATCCCGGACAAGGTCCTCCAGGTCGAGTTCTTCTCCATCATAGGCCTGGATCTCTTCATGCACAGATGCGGCTTCATCCGGCGCATCGGTTCCTTGTCTTGGATAGGTGAACACGTTGAGCTGTTTCTGGATGGTGGCGGGAACAATATTATGGACTTCGTTATAGGCTTTTTGTATTTTGCGGCGGCGGCGGGTTTCATCCATGGCCTTTTTCATGGACCCGGTCTCTTTCTCCGCATACATGATCACCCGGCCGAACACATTTCTGGCAGCCCTGCCGAAAATCTGGACAAAAGACCGGAAAGACCGTAAAAATCCCTCCTTGTCCGCATCCAGAATGGCCACCAGGGAGACTTCAGGTATGTCCAGCCCTTCCCTGAGCAGATTTATACCGATGAGCACGTCAAATATGCCCTGGCGCAGGTCCTGGATAATTTCAATGCGCTCCATGGTGGCGATATCGGAGTGCAGGTATTTCACCTTCAGTCCCAGATCGGCATAATATTCAGTCAAATCTTCGGCCATGCGCTTGGTCAGGGTGGTTACCAGAACCCGTTCATTGGCCTCCACCCGCTTGACTATCTCCTGGTACAGATCATCCACCTGGTTTCTGGCATCCCGCACCTGGACCCGGGGGTCCAGCAGACCTGTGGGCCGTACGATCTGTTCCGCCACCCGGATACCCGCCTTTTCCAGCTCATAATCCGCCGGAGTGGCAGACACATAAATGATCCTGGAGGTCCGGGCCGTGAATTCATCAAACTTCAAGGGGCGGTTGTCCACGGCAGAGGGCAGCCGGAATCCATAATCCACCAGGGTCTGCTTTCTGGAACGGTCGGCCTTGTACATGGCCCCGAGCTGGGACACGGAAATATGGCTTTCATCAAAAAACAAAAGAAAATCATCCGGCATATAATCCAGAAGCGTGGGGGGCGGCTCCCCCGGTGCCCTGCCGGTGAGATGGCGGGAATAGTTTTCTATACCATTGCAGTATCCGATCTCATTGAGCATTTCCACATCGTAATGGGTCCGCTCCTCCAGGCGCTGGGCCTCCACCAGCCGGTTCTCCGACCGCAGCACTTCCAGCCGCTCTTTGAGTTCCGCAAGGATCCCTTCCACCGCTTTTTTCCGGGTCTGGCGCCTGGTCACATAATGGGATGCCGGATAAATGGCTGTCTGGTCAAAAGTATGGAGCACCTCCCCACGCAGGGGGTCGATCTCACAGATCTCTTCAATGGTGTCCCCGAAAAAATCTATGCGCACTGCCCTGTCCTCTTCGTAAGCCGGAAATATTTCCAGCCGGTCCCCCCTGACCCGGAACACCCCCCTGTGAAAATCGGTATCATTTCGGGTATACTGAATTTCCACCAGTTTCTTGATCACCTTTTCCCGGGAAATCTCCATGTCCCTGGCCAAAGTAACGCGCAGATCCAGGTAGTCCTCCGGAGCGCCCAGACCGTAGATGCAGGAAACGGATGCCACCACAATGACATCCGGCCGGGCCAGCACCGACCGGGTGGCGGAATGGCGCATTTTGTCGATAATATCATTGATGGAGGAGTCCTTCTGGATATAGGTATCGCTGGACGGCACATATGCCTCAGGCTGGTAATAATCATAATAGGAGACAAAATATTCCACGCAGTTATCCGGAAACAACGCCTTGAACTCATTGTACAGCTGGGCTGCCAGGGTTTTATTGGGGGCAATGATCAGGCTGGGTTTTTCCACCCGGGCGATAATATTGGCCATGGTAAAGGTCTTGCCTGATCCGGTCACCCCCAAAAGTACCTGGTGGGGTTCATGGTCCATCACCCCCTCAGACAGGTACTGAATGGCTTTGGGCTGGTCCCCGGTAGGGGAAAACACGGATTGCAGATGAAACAGTCCCATGCTGGAAATCTCTTTTTTCGGGTTAAAGCCGTTACAGGCCACAGAAGACCGATTTTTGAAATAATAAGTCCATATTCTTCAATATCAAGTTTTCATAAAAAAATCACGGCCATAATACCCCGGGAATTTCTGTGATATTACGGCTGCTGTGTGGAATGGAATAAATTGGTATCAGGCTGTTTGCACATATGCATCTTTATGGTATGCTGCCTCTTATTTAACACAACACCATCGGAGTTGACACGCTTCCATGCCAGGACCCCAAAAAAATTGTCTGCGCATCTGTATTCCTGCACTTTTGTTTTTTCTTTTATGCTGGTTATGCTGGCATCTGCCTGCACCGGGATATGCAGATACCAGGCCTTTTTTAAAACTCACTGAACAGGAAAAAGCATTTGTTGCAGACCATCCAATCATCCGGGTGAGCAATGAAATGGACTGGCCCCCCTTTGATTTTGCCGTGGGTGACCAACCCTACGGACTGAGCATTGACCTGATGGATATGCTGTCATCCCGGCTGGGAATAACTTTTGAATACATAAACGGATACCGGTGGAATGAACTGCTCAAAATGTTTAAAAACAGAGAGCTGGATGTGCTGCAATCCGCTTATGTGAGCCAGGAACGCTGGCAGTTCGGCCTGTTCACCCGGCCATACTATAAGGATAAAACCGTCTTTGTTGTGCCGGCCCATGCCCCCGGCATCCTGGATATTGCCGACCTGACCGGCAAAATCATTGCTGTTCCCAAAGGATGGGCATATGAAACATATCTGTCCGACAACCACCCGGACATCAATCTGCTGACGGTTAAAAATATTGAAGAAGCCTTTGCTGCGGTAACCAATGGGAAAGCTGATGCAGCCATTGAACTGTCAGCGGTTGCACGGTACCTGATCAAAAAAAATTTCCTGACCGGACTGAAAATATCGGGCTGGTTCAGCCAGTATGACAACAATGACCAGAAGTCTTTGCACATCATGGTCAGAAAAGACTGGCCCGTCCTGCACCAGATGATTGAAAAGGCCCTTTTGACAGTCACCCCCGGTGATATTACGGCCCTTGAGCACAAATGGCTGGGGGAAAGCAGGTCCTCTTTTGTTCAGGCACTGCACCTTACCCGTGAGGAGAGAACCTTTCTTGAAACCCACCCCAAAATCCGGGTGGCAAATGAGATGGACTGGCCCCCTTTCGATTTTATACAAAATGGAGAGCCGGCTGGTTTTGCCATTGATTATATCACACTGCTTGCCGATATCATCGGTATTGAACTGGCGTTCACCAATGGGTACACCTGGTCGGAACTTCTGGAAAAAGGGCGCAAAAAAGAGATCGATCTGTTTCCGGTATTATGGAAAAGTGCGGACAGAGAAGCATTTTTATCTTTTACCAGTCCGTATATCCAGCTGATCAACGTCCTTGTCACCAGAAAGAACATGCCCGGGATCGATTCCCTGGCTGACATGAAAAATAAAATAATTGCCGTGCCTGCAGGATACACCCTCACCGAAAGTGTCATGGAACAATATCCGGATTATGATTATATACTGGTGAAAAATCCGGCCGAAGGGCTGAAGCAGGTTTCCCTGGGAAAAGCAGACGGATTTATCGGGTCTCTGGGCATCATCAATTACATCATCAAAAAACAGTTTCTCAACAATGTGCATGTGGCTGCTGAAATCACACTGGACAGGGACCTGCCGCTTTATATGGCTGTCAGAAAGGACTGGGCTCTGCTGGCAGGCATCCTTGACAAAGCCGTGAAACAGGTGGACCCCCGCCAGTATGATACCATTGTGAACAAGTGGATCGGCAGCATGGAACAGACCGGTGACATGGTCACGTTGACCCGGGGGGAAAAAACCTATCTGGCCGGAAAAACCCGCATATCCATGTGCGTGCAGGCAGATTTTCACCCTTTTGAGGGCATAGATGCAAACGGAAACTATCAGGGAATTCTTGCCGATTTCTATGATCTTATGGGCAGAAAAATCGGGTTGCCTGTCCAGGCTGTTGAAACCGCGTCCCCGGATGAGGCTGCCGCACATATCAAAACAGGTGCCTGCGATATTATTTCCATGGTGACCGGAAAAGATATGGATGCAGACCTGATAATCCCCACCACACCCTATACGGCATATCCCCTTGTCATTGCAACAGACAGCAAGGCCCTGTACATAGATGCCATTGAAACCATCGCGGAAAAATCCATCGGCATCAGCAGAACCTCCCCATTTTTGCATGATATGACAACCCGGTACCCGGAAATCAATTTCATCCCTGTTGACACGGTGGAAAAAGGGCTTGCCGCCGTTCAGAACGGCACCCTGTTCGCCCTGGTGGATACGGCCCCGAAAATCGGTTTTCATATCCAGGAAAAAGGAATGGTTGATCTTAAAATATCAGGAGAACTTCCTCACCAGATCAGTTTCCGAACCGGCATTTCCAATAACGATCCCCTGCTGCACGGCATTTTTGAAAAAGCCATCCAATCTTTGACCGATGCAGAAAAAAAACACATTTTTCAAACCTGGATGACCCTGAAATATGAGCAGGGATTCGACTACAGCCTGTTATGGAAAATCCTGCTGATCATGGGGGTGGTCGGTTTTTTTGCCATATACCGCCATATATCGGTCTCCCGTTACAATACACGGCTTGCCGCACTGAACAGGGAATTGACAACCGCCAACAAAAAACTGGAAACCATATCCTATCTTGACGGGCTTACAGGCATTCCCAACCGGAGAAAATTTGATACGGTTCTGGAAAATGAATGGAAACGGTGTGAAAGAACCGGACAGGTGCTGACCCTGATGATGCTGGACATCGATTTTTTCAAACCCTTTAATGACCGGTACGGCCATCTCCAGGGAGATGACTGCCTGAAAACCGTGGCAAGAACCATTGAAACCCTTCTGGGCAGGCCCGGTGATTTTGTGGGCCGTTACGGGGGAGAAGAGTTTGCCATTGTACTTCCGGGTACAGGCCGTACCGGTGCAGAACAGCTGGCCCGAATCATGCTGACCCGGATTCAGGAACTGAAAATCCCCAACCAGGATTCCGGGGTGTCCCCGTTTTTGACCGTGAGCATCGGCGGTATCTCAGCTATACCGAACCGCTCCATTCCCAGTACCTGGTTTCTGAACAAGGCGGACCAGCTGCTCTACCAGGCAAAGCAGGGGGGAAGAAACCGTTACTGCCTGGAGAAATTGTAAAACATACCCATGTGCCTGATTGCTTTTGCATACAACATCCATCCTGCATATCCTTTGGTTATCGGTGCCAACCGGGATGAATTCTTTGACCGGCCCACAGCCCCACTGGCATGGTGGGAAGACCACCCCGGGGTTCTTGCCGGACGGGACCTCAAGGCCGGCGGTACATGGATGGGCATCACAGATACCGGGCGATTTGCCGCCATCACCAATTTTCGTGACCCATCCAGGACTAAGCAAAATGCCCCGTCCAGGGGGGCGCTGGTGGGTGATTTTCTGTGTTCAGACACATCTGCACCAACATATCTGGAGCAAATCCGGCAATCTGCTGAAGCATACAATGGTTTCAACCTGATCGTGAAGGACGGCTCCGGGCTCTTTTACTATGCCAATTTTCAGGACCGTATCCAGCACCTTGGCACAGGGGTGTACGGCCTGAGCAACCACCTGCTGGACACTGACTGGCCCAAAGTAAAAAAAGCCAGAACCGGGCTCACATCTCTCATGGAACATGACCTGGTAAATGAAGAGGCGATTTTTACCCTCCTGGCGGACCGGCAGCCGGCACCGTATGCAGATCTGCCGGACACCGGCATCAGCCCGGCATGGGAGCGCCTGCTGTCATCTGTTTTTATCCATTCTGAAACCTACGGCACCCGTTCATCTTCGGTGATCCTCATGGATAAAAACGGGCAGGTGCGGTTTTCCGAGCGCACTTTTGATGTATCCGGGTACTGCGGCCGGGTATCTGAAACCGTCATTCCCTGAAATATTTCATGGTAATTCTGTCATGGTGTATTATACTTTTTCCAAAATAGCAATGGCGGCAGCCATCCCGCAGTCCCAAAACCCCGGAGGCAGATGAATGCAAAACAAAACAGAAGATATAGAAATCCGCTGGGCAAAACAACTGCAGAAAGAGCATCGCAGGATCTGTTACCAACAAAGCGTTTCTTTGCCCACGCCGGTAATCAGCATCGTTGCCGGAAAAAACCGAATGGGATATTGGACCCCGGACAATCAAACAATTTCCATTTCCAGGCATTTGATCGAAAACAACCCCTGGGAGACCGTCCTGGAAATATTAAAACATGAAATGGCCCATCAATATGTGAGTGCATACTTTGATAATGCAGACAGTCATGGAAACGCTTTCAAAGCTGCCTGTGCAATACTGGGGGTGCACCCGTGTTTTGCAGGAAGCGGCAGCCATCAAAAAGAACATTTGGCAGCCTTTATGGGTACCTTGCCGGAAAAGGCGCAAACCATGCTGCGGCGGGTGGAAAAATTGCTGGCATTGGGGCAGTCAAGCAATGAATCAGAAGCCCGGGCCGCATCCAGGAAAGCCAACTATTTGCTGAACAAATACAATCTGGATCGGATTGCCAAGGGTGAAACCGATGCTTCAGATATCAAATATGTGTATCTTCGGACCGGCAAAAAACGTATGGAATCCATTGAAAAGCTGATTCTGGTTTTTTTGGAAAAGTTTTATTTTGTCAATTGTGTAGCTGGAACCATCTATGATGCTGAAACCGATGAAGAATATAAGGCCGGGGTCCTGATAGGCAAAAAAGAAGCACTGGTGGTCGCTGAATATGTTTTTTGGTTTCTTTTGAATACATCCAAAGTGTTGTGGAAGGATTTCCGGAAAAAACATGCCGGCCAGCGGACGGGAAAGGTGGCGTTTGATTCAGGATTCATGCAGGGCATCAGATCCAACCATGAGATGATGTTCAAAGAGCATAATGATGCAGACATCACCGCAGACTCATCCCTCCCGGTTGCTGCAGTCAAAGCGCTGCGTGTCAGATGCCGGGCTGAAAACCACTTTGAAAAAACCCGGTTGTTTCCCCGGTTGAAAAAAGACCGGTCATCCTTCCGGATGGATAAAAATGCTTTCAACCAGGGCATGGAACAGGGAAAAAAAACCCATATCCACCGGCCTGTTGAACATAAAAACACAGGAATAACCGCATTGTTGAATTAGTTTTCCAATACCATTGACACCCCTGTGTTTTTGACCTGATCAATAATTTTAAGACAGGTTGCTTTGAATTCAGAGATTGAAATCGTTTGCGTCATGATGTCTTCTCCTGTTTTTATTCAAATTACCATGGTCAATTTTTTTTGGTCAAGTTTCAGTATTTTTTTAAAATTTCGCAACCGATTCCGCAATTACCTTCAGGAACCTTTACATAGGAGACAGTTATGGTTAAAGATGATATGGGATGCTGCCAAGGTCACCGCCCGGTCAGAGGGCGGCCTAACTGATATATCTCCCCGCAGGTAGCAAACTCTCTCACCCGGTCAATGGCGCAGATCTCATCGAAACGGTCCTGGATCTCCTCTGCCGCAATGGATCTTTCAGTATCGCCGATGCACACCCCTTTGCCCGACACCATGGCAGATCGGGCAAACCAGCCCGCACTCATGGCAAACACCATGCCGGATACCGGGTTCTGGTCGGAACACAGGTACACCACCAGGGGAACATTGAACTGCGGCCGGATCCTGCGGGCCACATCATCGGGAAAAACCCCGGCTGTCATGCCGGTATCTGCATTGGGGGCCACCGTGTTCACCAGAATGCCGTAACGGTTGACTTCCAGTTTCAGGGTGTTCATGAGCCCGATGATTCCCATCTTGGCAGCCCCGTAATTGGACTGGCCGAAATTGCCGTACATGCCGGATGTGGAGGCAGTGAACACCACCCGGCCGTACTGCTGCTGCTTCATCTGCCGTACCGCCGGCTGGGTCACACAGAAAGCGCCTTTCAGATGGACATGGATCACCGCATCCCACTCTTGTTCCGTCATTTTCATGAAAGTCCGGTCCCGCAGAACCCCGGCATTGTTAATTAGGATATCCAGCCGGCCGAACCGGTCCACAGCTTTCTGCACAATCTCCTGCCCGCCAGCCAGAGTGGCCACGGATGCAT
>JAABRW010000226.1 GCA_011390695.1 Desulfotignum sp. | reverse complement strand
AACAGCCGCACCGTTACGGGAGCCGTATATGACAATCAACGGCTCACCATTGATTCATCAACTCCCGGTTTTCAGTATGAGATCCCTTTAAGCCATGCCATTGAAGATGGACTTGACCTGACCCTGCAGGTCCAGGACCCGGAGACCCGGTTCAATTTTTATTACCGGCATGACAGTGTGACCTGGAATGGGCCTCAGGGATATTCCCTTATTCACAATGCCTTTGTTTTTCCCAAAAAACTGGAGGTTCGGATACAGGATGGGGAAATTCCGAAAGGCCAGGGAAAGGTCCCAAAAAGAGACCTGAATCTGCTCTCGGGGATGTCAGACCTTATTCTCCATCAACAATAGGGATAGTTGGGTGAATGAATATCTTCCTGATAAATTTTCCATTCATCATCGGAAATAAGGCCTTTTTTTCGATAATACTGTCTTGCATCGGTAAGAATATCTTCCACTGCTGCCTCTTGACTTGCAGTTAACGGTTTTGGCTTATATGAAGAAATGATGTCGTCCATCTTTTTCCGGGCGTGGTCTAACGCTTTTTTCTTTCCGGAAGAAGCCCAGTTTCCATAAGGGGATCGGTCCGTTAAGGTGGGTATAAATTGTTCTTGCCTGAACCAGTCAAAGGTATGCCTGGTAGCCAGGAAATGCCCCGGATTCGGTATGACTTGATCAATGACATCCACAGCAAGGGTTTCATCCGTGACAGTGACACCTCTGAGGAATCTGCCGATCATGCCGGCCACTTCATCGTCCAGAACGGCCTTGACCGGGCTGAGTGTCAGTTGACTGTTCACCCCGCCTTGGAAATAGACCACATTGGCGCCACTCATGGCACAGGTCAGGGCAGCCATGGCCATTTCATATCCTGCCTGATAGTCTATATCCTTTGAACTGGTCCAGGCACAGGAACTGCTCCAGCAGGGGATACCATAATGCCGCCACATCTGGTTATAAATGGTTTCGTGAAGTGAATTTTCTATGGCGCCAAAAGCAGGTGCACCGGTAGCCATGTTCTGGACCATAGTCATATTACCGGTCCAGATCCTTGCACCGGGCTTAAAGATTTGGGCCAAAACAATGCCACTGATCGCATCCGCATTATTCGATACAAGTGATCCGGCAATGGTAACAGGTCCGGAAGAGCCGGCTAACGGACCGGATGTGAATTCGATGGGCATGTCCGATTCAAGGTAATGATACAAGGCTGTTACAGAGTCCTTGTGCAGGGTCAAGGGCGCTGTCGGATTCGCCAGACAGAACAGCTCTTGATCAGTCACCTTGGCCATTTCTGTATTCCACAAGTAATTGTCATGAACAAACCCTTCCATTTGGACTTTTGTAGAAAGTCTTATTTTAGCGGCATTGCTTTCGATAAGACTCATACACTGGGGCACTTTTCGAAAACCAAAATATGGGAAGCAAACATTTAAATGAACATTGGGAAGAGACTCGGTTATCCTGATAAAGTCGTAAAATTCTTTTCTGGTCGGCTCCCGTGGTTCCAACGTATCCAAATCTAAAATATTTTTGGCGCATGAAGGTGAAAAATAGGTCGTATCCCCCCTGCTGTCGAGCATAATATTGTTTTCATTCTCCCGGGCCTTTATTTTAAAAGAATCGGGGCTTCGTTTTAGGCTATCTTCTACAATTTCCCTTGGAAACCGGACACGTTTATCAGCATAATCAACGATACAGCCTGCTTGATCAAGCATTTCAAGCGCTTTTTTGTCATGAATCGAAACGCCCGTTTTTCTGAGTACTTGTAAAGTACTCTGGTGAATCTGCTCGATCTGGTCTTCAGTTAAAATTTCTAATGGTTTGAAGCCTCTTTTAAATCCATCCATTTATCGTCTCCCTTACCTTTATAAAGCCCTTTTTCAACGGCAAGCCCATAACACCGTTGGGAAGGAAAAGAATCAGCAGCACGGTAAGCCCGCCTAAAATCACCGGTCGGTAGGTTCCGACAGGGCGAAGAAATTCATAACCAAAGGTCACGATGAAGGATCCAATGAAAGCGCCCGGGAATTTTCCTATGCCTCCGATGACCATTATCACCATGAGCATTAAAAAAAGGTCCAGGCCCAATATCCGCGTTGATAAAACACTGACGTAATGGGCATAAAAACCTCCAATCAAACCTGTAAGGGCAGCAGTAATACAGAAAACTGCAAGTTTGTACTTAAAACCGTTTACGCCGAGAAAATTGGCAAATTGACCTGAATCCCTGAGTGCGATAAAGGCCAGCCCCCAGGAGGAATGAATCATTTTGTATATTATCAGCAAACAGACCAATGAGATAATAAAGGCTGTATAAAACCAGGGCAGCAGCTGGAAAGAATTGAAAGTGAAACTTCCCAGGGAAAGTGGTGGTATCTCCAGAAGCCCCTGGGTTCCTCCGGTACCAATCATGCGGCCGGTATTACTTTTAAGAAAAGGCTCCAGAATCATGTGTACAGCAAAAGTGATCAGTGCAATATGTGCACCCTCCAGTTTCAGACAGGGCAAACTCACCAAAACCCCTCCTGCTCCGGCAACGAAACTTCCGAAAACCATACCCAGCCAAGGCGATACACCATAATGCTGGGCGATAATACCGGAACTATATGCCCCGATGACAAAAAACGCGATCTGACCGAAAGCAAAAATACCGGCAAAACCCATCATCACATCCCAGGAAGCTGCCACCACACCCCAGATCAAGCACATAATCAGTATGTTCATTAAATATAGATCATCATGAATGAAGATTGGTAAGATTGCGACTACACCAAAGACAAATAACAATATCTTGAGATCGGTTTTACCATCGGACATTTTTATCTCCTGACACCGAACAGCCCCTGGGGCCTTATGATAAGAGTAATGATAAGTACACCAAACCATGCAAACAATATCCGTGTGAATCCGAATTGCCAGGCAACGAGGGCTTCGATTATTCCCAAAAGAAAAGCTGCAAAAAGACTGCCCATGACACTACCCATTCCACCAAGTGCCGTGATTACCCAAGCTTTGATCAGGATGTCCCAGCCTCCCAATGGGGACACAAAATATTTGGGGCCTAAAAGCATGCCACTTGTCCCCACAAGAACTGTGGATATAGCAAAGATCATGCTGAAAATTCTGTCCTTTGCTATTCCCACTATCTGGGCACCGGTCATATCCTGGGAAACGGCTCTTACTGCTTTTCCCTGTCTTGTCTTTTGCAGAAAAAAAATCAATAAAGAGATTGCCACTATCGCGATTAAAAAAATAGCGGCATCCTGGAAAGAGATTACAACTGTACCAATTTCAATGGAACCCGTGGTTAAAGGTGGAATTTTTTTAACAAAAGAACCAAACAGGATCAGATAATAGTTGTCCATGAAAATGGCCAGGCCAAGGGTAACCAGCATTACCAGCATTTCCCAGTCACGCCTGTTCCTCAAGGGACGAATGACCCATCTTTCGGTAAGATAGCCTGAAATGTATAGCGATGGTATGAGCAATGCAAGTACCAAAAGGTAGGGAAGCTTCTGGCTGAGGAACAGCCAGGCCAAATATCCACCAAGAGTATAAAACGAACCATATGCAAAATTAAAGACCTTGCTGACGCCATAAACCAATGCCATCCCGGCAGCCATGACAGCGTAAACCGATCCGGTTGTCAGGCCACTAATTACAACATCCAGTAATTCTTGCAGCAAAATTTACACTCCTTGAATGATTATCAATCATATTTTTATTATTCATGAACGCATCCCCAAAAAAAGCTCTTTAAGGTGGTCATTATCCAAAGCACTCTTTTTTCCACCATGAAAGATTATTCGTCCCTCTTCAATGAAATAAATCTTGGAGGCCATATCAAATAATTCTGAACGGTTCTGCTCAACCAGAAGTATGGTTTTCCCCTGTTGATTGATTTCACAGATTGCTGAATTAACCGTCTGCCGCAACAGGGGAGAAAGACCGATAGTCGGCTCATCTATACATAAAAATTGTGCATCTGAAAGTATTCCCCTCCCAATGGTCAGCATTCTGGCCTGTCCACCACTTAATGTTGAAGCCGGTTGATTTTTTTTCGCCTCCAGTTCGGGAAAAAGAGAATACGTCAATTTCAGGTTGTCTTTTTCATTTTTCCTGGCATTTTCGAGATATGCGCCCATTTCAAGATTTTCAAATACGGTCATATCCGAAAACAGATGTCTATCCTCGGCTATGTATACCAGACCGGCACCAACTATCTTTTCCGTGCGCCATTTTCCGATAGCATTCCCTTTGTATGTTATATCCCCTTTTGTGCGGGGCAGAAGTCCGCATATCGTTTTCAACAGCGTACTCTTCCCATGGCCATTGGGCCCCATAAGTATTGCCAAATTCCCTTCTGGCACATCGATATCTACGCCATGCAATACCTCCAATTGTCCATAGCTTGTATGAAGATTTTTTACCTTAAGCATGGGCACGACCCAAATAACATTCGATTACCGCCTCATTGCCGACAACCTTCCTTGGTTCGTCACAACAAAGTTTTCGGCCATTTTCCAAAATCATCAATCTGTCCGAAACATTTGTCAGAAATTTCATAAAATGTTCTATAACTAAAATAGTCACATTCATCTCTTGGTTGATCCGCTTAATTATCCGTTCTGTCAAATCAGCCTCTCTTTGATTCAGCCCGGCGATGGGTTCGTCTAACATGAGTAGTTTCGGTTGTGTGGCCAAAGTTGCCGCCAACATGGTCATTTTTTTATCCCACAGGCTAATTTCAGCGGCGCGCACGTCCCTTTTTTCAACAAGATTCAGAAAATCAAGCACCTCATCGGTGCGGTGATCATTCCTGGCTCCATCAACACTGCCAAAGAGGCAGCCGATTCTTACGTTATCTTTGACGCTCAGGGAGTCAAACAGGTGAGGCGTTTGAAGTGTTCTGGTTATTCCCAGCCTGCAGATCTGGTGTGGAACCAATTTGCTTATACGCTGGTTTTCAAAAAAAATATCTCCTTCATACTTGAACAGACCGCTGATCAGGTTGAACAATGTTGTTTTGCCGGACCCGTTGGGCCCGGCTATTCCGTAAACTTCACCTTGTTTCACATTAAAACTGATACTGTTGACAGCCTGTATTTTCCCGAACAGTTTGGTGATTTTATTGCATTGCAATACTATATCTGCGTGTTCGCCCATTATTTACTTGATCCAACCTGGAATCTGGAAACTGTTTTGCTGATATTTTGTGTCACCTGCGTAGATTGTCACCAATCTTCCATCTTGGATCTGCATGGTTAAATGGGGCGTATTTTTGGACACCGGAATTTTATGATCCTCATCAAAAGTCCAGGTATAGCCTTCTACTCCCGTGTAAGTCATTTTGGCCAATGCAGCATTTATCGCATCATAGTCTTTCACATCTCCGACCTCCCTGACAGCCTGGGCCCACATTTTCAAACTGACATAGGACAAATATCCGGCAGCTAACGGGTCATTTCCGTATTTTGCTCTAAATTTTTCAAGCCATGCATTTGCCTCGGGGTTCGGACCTTGCGGAAGGGGCATTACACAGACCACATCGCCCAAAATACCTCCTGCCTTCGGCCCTATGGTTTTAACCAAATCCGGCGGCATCACCCCATATCCAAAATTAATCAAGGATTGTGTGGGAGACTCCATGAACTGATCAAAGAATGTTGTAACATCAGGTGGGCTGACGATCTCAAGATGAATCCAGGCAGGTTTGATGTTCCTGATTTTGGTTAATAAGGAACCCCACTCTCTGACACCGTAAGGGACTACTTCATACATAGCCACTTCCCAGCCTTTTTCTTCGGCACGAATCTTCATGGCCTCGCCGGTTTCCGTTCCCCAGGAATCGTCAGTGACTATTATGGCAATCTTTTTGTTGGGATATTCATAGGGTAAGGAAATCATTGTGTCAAAAACATTTCTCGCCAGAGGTCTCTCCGTGTCACACATTTGGTAAATGTTTGAATTTTTTTCAGGATCTTTCCGGTATGCTTCAACCGAAGAGAGAGAGGCGTCCGCAAAAAAAGTAGGAACATTATATCTGCCAAATGCGTTAACATTCTGTCCCCAACCGGACCACCCTCCGTGAACGCTATCCACTTTGTTTTTTCCTACAAGCACAGCAGACGCTTGTATCAATTTTTCAGGTGAAAAATCCCCTATGTCAAACTGGACTGCTTTGAGTTTCTTTCCCAGCAAGCCTCCCTGGGCATTGATTTCCTCTATTCCGAATTCCAGACACTGTCTGTATCCCATCCCATCAGAAACATAGTATCCTGTAAGTGGTGTTGGCACGCCAATTTTAATCACGTCTTCCGCCAAGGCAGCGCCCCCTGTCCAAGTTAACAGTGAAACTGCACACAAAAAAAACAAACTTTTTTTGAACATTCCAAACTCCTTTATTAAAAATTATTATTGAAACGTCCTGCAACCAGTCATCATACGGAGCAAAAACAATGCCATCTTTGGCACAGCTGGGTCAAAGTCAATATATTCTATTATATCAATATATTATCAGCAAAAAAAGAGTGATAAGAAAAATGTTCGGTGCTGAAATAGTGTGGCATGTCACACAAGTGTGCTGCCACACATCTGTGACATTGATAGCAGCCGGGAATTGCTATTCTGAAGGACCTGATATGTTATGTTTTTCGATCTTCCTGTAGATGGTTCTGCGGTCAATGCCCAATTTACGGGCAGCTTTGGCTTTGTTCCACCCCGTCTCCTTGAGCACCCGGATCAACCGCTTTTTTTCATCACAAATCACCCCGCTTTTTTTCTGAAACATCCGTCGGGAATTTTTGATATCCAGTGGGAGTTGATCAAGCGTGATAATGGCATTCTGACAGAGGACAAAAGCATGCTCCATTGCATGTTCCAGCTCCCTGATATTGCCCGGCCAGGGATATAACATGAACAGGTCAAGCACATCTTTTGAAATCCCTTTGATTTGACGTTTCATTTTTTTGTTGAATTTATTGATAAAATGTTCAACGAGCAGGGGAATATCTACCGCTCTTTCCCGTAAAGGCGGCAGGATAATTTCCATTACTTTCAACCGGTAAAAGAGATCTTCTCTAAAATGCCTCTGCCTGACCTTATCCTCCAGATTTACGTTGGTGGCCGCAATTATTCTGACATCAACTTTTACAGGACTTGTGTCTCCAACCCTTACAAATGATTTTTCCTGAAGGACTCGGAGAAGTTTGAGCTGAATACTTTTTGAAATGTTGCCAATCTCATCCAGAAAGACCGTGCCCCGGTCAGCCAGCTGGAAATGACCTATTTTATCTTTGATGGCCCCGGTAAAAGCCCCTTTGACATGCCCGAACAATTCACTTTCCAGGATACTTTCAGTCAGAGCTGAACAATCGACTGCCACAATTTTATTACCAGCCCTGTTCCCCTGGAGATGAAGTGCTCTGGCAACCAGCTCTTTACCGGTACCGCTTTCACCCCTCAGGAGCACAGTTGTATCGGTATTGGCTAAAATTTTAATCAGGTTGTATATCTTCTGCATCTGTGCGCTTTTGCCGATAATATCATGAAACCGGTAGGCTTCACTTAATTTTCGTTCCAGGCCGGTCAATACGGTCAAGTCTCTTATAATCATCACCACACCGCTGAAAGTATCGGTTGCGTTTTTCAACACAGAGGTGGTAAGCATTACGACCTGGTCAGGACGGTCACTACGTTGACACATGATCTGATTCTCGCGGAAACCTTTTTGTAATGATATCGTCTGTTTTGCTATCTCCAGGCAGGCTTTGGAACATGTGGTGCCTTTGGTTTCGAAGGTCCGGCCGGATAACTGTTCTGATGTAAAACCGCAGATTTTATAGAAAGCATCATTGGCCTGTAAAATCTCCAGATTTTTACCCATAGAGAGTATACCATCCTGAAGGCTTTGAAACACAGCTTCCACATTTTGGCGGTAGCGCTTTTTTTCCGCCGCTATTTTTTTCAGGGTCAGAGCATGTTTTGCAATTTTAAGCAGAATCTCCTTTCGGACGGGTTTTGGCAGATAATCAAACGCACCCAGCCGGACAGCCTCCATGGCCGTCTTCACATCCGGCTGCCCTGTTATCATAATAACAGGGCAGTCCAGGCCAAGTTCTTTGACAACACGGAGAAGATCAATACCTGTATGACCGCCCAGGATGATGTCAGCAATAATGAGGTCTGGAACAAAAAACTGAATAAGCTTCAAGGCCTCATCGTAACAGGCTGCAACCGCAACTTCGTATCCAGCAGTTTTTAAGTGGGATTTATAGGAAAACCGGATATTTTCTTCATCATCTATAAACAGAATGCGAGATTGCGGCATGTCCATTATTTCCTTATTTTAGCATAATGATATCAATCTGAGGGCACGGGGAGATCAATGGTCACATTTGTAAACACACCATATTCACTTTCAATGAATATTTTCCCTTCATAGCCGGCCACTATTTCCTTACTGATGCTTAAGCCCAAACCGGTTCCTTCGCTTGGCGGTTTGGTAGAATAAAACGGCTGGCTGACCTTATCAAGCGCCTCTTCGGGTATACCGACACCAGAATCGTGAAAGATGATTCTGACAAAAGAATTTCCGTCTATATTTACACTGCAACCTTTTATCCTGAGGATCTTATTGATATCCTTTCCGGCATATTTTTGATTCAAAGCATACCTGGCATTACTGAGCAGGTTAAGAAAAACTTGCTGGATTTCCTGACTGACCACTTGTATTTTAGCAAGATTCGGAGATAAATCAATAATCAAATGTATCCCATCTTTTTTTATCTGTTTTTCAATAAGTTCTAAAGAGCGTTTGAGAATTTCACCAATGTCAACCGAATCTGTCTCTTTTGTATCTCTTTCCCGGGCAAATGAGAGCAGGTTACTGACAATCCCGGCTATCCTTTCCCCCTCATTAATTATTCTTTGGGCAACACTGAGTGTCATGTTTTCATCAGAGGAATTATCCTGGATCATTTCCGCCAGGCTGATTATGCCGTGTATTGGATTGTTGATCTCGTGGGCGACTCCTGCGGCCAGCTCACCAATGGAGGCAAGATATCCTGCCCTGGCGGCTTCAGCTTCGGCCAGTTTTCGTGTTGTAATATCTCTTATAAGGACAATGTTCTTTATCTGCCTGTCAAAATCTAAAAACGGAGAAAAGGTGAGTTCATGGTGACGGCCGTCATTTCTGACCGTTTCTACCTGATTTAGAACTTTCATCCCTATTGTTTTTTCAGACAAACAGAAATCACAAGGATTTCCCCGATTAAAATATGCCTGGTAGCATTTTTTTCCGACAGCCTGCGGAAATTTCTCTTCTAAAAGCAGACTTTGGAATTCGATAATAAAATTATTGTTAACGACATAAGTCCCCTCGCCTAATGCATTTATGAGAGCCTGCAATTTGTCTTTCTCGGATCTTAACTGCTGCTCGGCAGTATCAAGTTCATTCACTTTTGCAGAAAGATCTGCAGCGTATCGGTCGATTTTTTTCTTACTTCGAGACAATTCTGCAATATGTAAAACGATAAAAATACCGGAAGTGGTCAAGATAAAAGCGGAGAGAAGCAAAAAGAGTATTTTTAATCGATAAATTTGGTTTTGAATTTTTTGGGTTGCATGGTGGGTGACGTCCGTCAAAGACTTGTTGAAGGGAGATCTGTGTTTAGAAGTTGTCCACCTCAGCTTCTCTAACAGATCCGTGAGCAGATCGTCGTATTCACCTTTGTTCAGGTTCACGCCAAAATCCACCAGCAGATTTCCAACCCCTATCCGGGATGACGGATGAGTCAGGTATTCTTTTAATCGCTTTTCTGTTTCCTTTATTCTGCTTTCGACAACCAGCCAGTGCATATCGGTTTTTGATACTTTGATTCTGAAATCTACATCGCTGATCATGCTGCGATGCCGGGAAACAATTCCTATGAATTTTTTGAAATCATGACCAAACTGATTTGTTGCAGCAAGCCATTCTTGCCCTTTTTTTTCAAGTTCATATGTAATAAGTATCTCTTTGTTGAGATTCTGTGCCCTGTTCCAGGATACGACCAGTTCTTGGGCATTTGTCTGGATCTTTAAAAGGTCTTCAAGCTGATAGTTGAAATACAAAGAAAGTAAAAGGAAACCTACAAATCCGAAAAGAAAACTAGCCGAAATTATTATAAAAGACTGTGATTTCATTCACATCCAGTTTCTTCAGCCCTAATTTCCCAGAATTCCGGGCAGCCAGGTGGCCAGTTGGGGAAACATGATCAGCAGGATGATGTTGATATAAATCGGTATCAGAAACGGCAATGCCCCTTTGACAATGGTCGATAGATTGTGTTGCGGTACCACCCCTTTCAAAACAAACAATGTCAGACCAAACGGTGGCGTGATAGTACTTTGTTCCGCAGCCATCACATAGATGACTCCCCACCAGATGGGATTGATGCCAAGGCCTGTTACAATAGGCATGACAAATGGAAATGTTAAAAAAAGCATGGACCAGGAATCAAAAAACATACCCATAAAAAAATACATAACAAAAAAACCGAACAAAATGCCGTATTTGCCTATTGAAAGTCCCAGAACATAATCTTTGAGCAACGGAATCAGTCCGGCCGAGTTGAAAACATGGGAAATCAGGGTGGACATGGCCATGATGAAAAGTGCAAAAGAGGTAATTCGGACTGTATCCATGAGGCTGTCGGAGAATATCCTGAAAGTCAGCCTGCGGTAGAACAGGGTGAGCAGAATGCTCAGAAATGCCCCGAGTCCGGCAGCTTCAGTCGGTGTCATGATTCCGCCGAAAATGGATCCCAGAACACCCAGGATGACGGCTATGAAGGGAAGGGCTTCCAAGATGGCTTTCCATCTTTCTGCCCGGCTGTATGTAACGGGGGTGGGTACCAGGCCGGGCTTTATTTTAACAATGATAGTGACGGTCAAAAGAAAAAGTGCCGTCAGCATCAGCCCGGGAATCAGACCGGCGGCCAGAAGATCAACAATGGAGAGCCCCTGCCATGCGCCGTAAAGAATCAACAGGATACTCGGAGGTATCAGGGGGGCAAGCACGGTTCCTGATGCAATGGTGCCTAGGGAGAATGAGGCATTGTATTTTCTGTTTTCCATTACCGGAAACGCAATTTTTCCAAAGGTGGCGGTGGCGGCAATGGTGGAACCGGACATCGCACCGAAAACAGCGTTGCCGAAAATGACAGATACCGCCAGACCGCCTGGCAAATGTCCCACCCATTTATCGATGGCATTGAAGAGTTTTTCATTCACCCCTGTATTTCCCAGAACTGATCCCATAAGTATGAACAGAGGCATGGCTGTCAAGGTAAATGAATTTAGGGCATTCCACGAAGTGTAGGCAATCTGATTGATGGGCTGTTCAATAAAAAAGACAAGACCGATAAGGGAAATGATGCCGATGGACCAGCCGATCTCAAGTCCGGTCAACAACAGAAAAAGCAGGCCGGCAATGAGGGCAGTGGCAAAAAGTACTTCAGATCCCATCAGGATTCCTCCTTTACCAGTATGAAATTTTGAACCGCCTTGACCACTTCCAAGCACAATTGAAGGCAAAGCATGACAGACCCGATGACAAGGACCATTTGCGGCCAGGCCAGAGGGGTCCTCAACCAGCTGCCGCTCCGGTCCCCGAAAAGAAACGATTCCTGGACCAGCTGGTATGCGGCAGCGGACATAAAGCCTGCAAAAATGAGTGCCAGGCTCAGGGTGATGACACGAATCCCAAGCCGCATGCGAAGGGGAAATTTATCTATTAAAAAAGTAACCCGGACATGGGTTCGGTGTTTCCATGTATATGCCAGACCGATATAGGTGATCGCCACCAGCATATAACCGCCGTATTCTTCTGCAATTGACAGAGGGGTCTGCATCAGATACCGGGTCGTGACTTCTACCAGTATCAACACCATCAATACACAAATGACAACTCCCTGCAATCCACCGCTGATAAGCGTTATGAACCGATCAAGCAAATGATGGAAGAACCGCATGTTTTTCCTCCTGATTTTGAGAACCGGCCCGGTTGGGTATTCCCGGGCCGGATTTGTCCGGGTTTTTGTGATTATTTTTTGCCGAAAGATCGATAGTCCTGTACTGCTGCCTTTACGGCATCCAGAAGCGGTTTTCCGTCAGGCCCTGCCTTTTTCAGCCATTCCTCTTCCACAATTTTGCATGCTTCCAGCGCCTTTGCTTTATCTGCAGGCGGCAATGAACGACGTTGAACACCGGAGAGATCGACAGTGTCGATACTCATGACATATTCAGCTGTGGTGGAAAGGGAAACCATCTGCTGAAGTTCACGGCCGACATCCATGACCACCTCCTGGAGATCCGGCGGCAGGGAATCGAATTTCTTCTTGTTCAATACGGTCACAGCAGACCAGGTGGGGGATAGCGGGGTCAGCGTAAAATATTTGGATACCTTGGCCAGTCCAATGGAGTAACCATATCCCAGACTGGTCAGCACAGCGTCAATGGTACCGGACATCATGGCAGGTGCCAGTTCGGAACCGGCAATGGTGACGGGGCTGGCGCCCAGGGCTTTGATCCCCAGGGTGGGCAGGTATCCGCCGGCACGCATTTTCATTCCTTTTAAATCTTCCAAAGAGTTGATTTCCTTGCTGCTCCAAATCCCGTTGGCAGGATCCCACTGGGTGATAAACCAGAATTTCAATCCGATTTTCCCCATGGTTTTATCGTAGATCTTCATCACATCAGGGTCTTTGTAAACAGCCAGTTCCTCAGCAAGTCCTTGAACCGGGTCTTCATTGACGATGCCGGGAATTTCTCCCCAGTTCCAGAGGGGATAGGTACCTGATTCCCATGGCATAGCCACATCCGCCATATCCGCTTTGCCGGTGGCAACCGCTTTCAGCAGTTGGTCTGTGGGAAACATTTTGGAAATAATTTTCAGTTTAATCCGTCCATTGCTCCTTTCATACAGCATACGTTCCATTTCTCCGCCCGGGCGGTAAATCTGGGAGGCCCTGAATTTGGGCCCCCAGATATCATTCCAGGCAAATGTTAACTCATGGACTGAATCGTCTGCACCAAATGCAGTGAACGGTGTGCCGGACAACAACAAAACCATTGCCAGGGCCCACATTGTTTTTTTTGCGTGATTGAACATCTTTCCCTCCATTAAAGTTGTTTGCGGTGTGACACCACAAGGTATGAAACAGGGCCGGAAATGCATTTTTCGGCCGGTTAAACAACGTTGTCAATATATCTATGTCTGCAGCCTGGTCATTTTTTCACCAATGTTTTCTCTGCTGACTGAATAATATCGTCTATTTCCTTTGCAGTATCGGGATTCGCGGCACAGGGATTGTCCCTGGCCATTAAACTGCGGTAGGTATCCAGTATCCGGTGAAATATGTCCCGGCCGCCTTCCTGTTCCCATACGTTTCGGGCGGATCCGATGAAATGGCGGGGTACAAATCCGTCTCTGCAATGCTGGAAGGTATGTTGGGTACTCAAAAAATGATTGCCCGGCGCAATATCCCTTAAGGTCTCGACGGCCAGTTGGTCGTCATCCAGGGTGAAGTCTGTTTTCAGTTTTCTGAGCATCCCGAACAGTTCGTTGTCCATGATCAGTTGCAGGGGGCTGACGGTCGTAGCAACTTCCAGCTGGCCTGCCCCTCCCAGAATATCGAGTCCGGACAGGGTCATCAGCGTACTGAGCAGGGTTCTGTCACAGACAGACTGGCCGTCCAGTGCAGGTGAATCAGTACCGGAGCCGTAATTGTGTGTGGGAAGGTTGAACCCTGTCTTTAAAAACTGAACCGCACCGGCAGCACATTTCATGGATTCCACACTGGACTGCAGGCTGCGTCCGCTTTTCATGTCCGTGGAAAAAATGATGGGACAGGCAATGACGGGGGTACCGGGAGAAACCGCCTGGGCCATGGCCGCCATGGCCAGAATTTCGCTTCATGCCAGAATGACGGTTCCCGGCAGGGTGGCCGGGCTGGTGGATCCTATCCCCGGTAGCGAACAGGCGTGGATGGGAATGCCGGATTGCGCACACCGGTATATGACCTCCAGGTCCATCTGTTTGAACGCCCGGGGGGTCAGAGAACAGGCGATCATGCTGATCAGGGGATTGGCTGACAGGGCGCTGGTGCCGCCGGCAGCGGCGGACCCCAGCTGGATCAGATAGTCGATACTTTCCAGACTGTACGGCTGCACCCAGATATGTTTGTCGGTGTTTTTCAGCAGCGCACCCAGCCCATGTATATCCACCACCTGCATGGGTACGTCCGTGGAAAAAAGAAAGGGCAGGAAGCTGATTTCATCCAGATGGTTGATGAGCCTTGCCCACTGGACCAGATCATCGCGTTTAACCTTTCGGTATGCGCCGGTTTCAGGATCCAGAAATCCATGGGCCCCGGTGCCTGTGCGGGTATAAAAGGTTCCGTCCGGTCGGGGTAGTTCCAGAATCCGGTGTGGGCCTGCTGCCCCCAGACGGCATTTTCCAGGGGCATCGGCCAGCAGCTTTGCCATGACATCTTTCGGAAATCGGGCATGTCCGGTATCTGTATCAATTTGAATCCCCTTGGAAATAAGGATTTTGAACAATTCAGGATGGTGATCGAGTTTCATGCCATGGTTTTCCAGCAGGTGGTAAACAGATTCTTTCAATGTTTCGACCTGTCCGGGTTGGTAAAAGGAAAAATTGAGATGTGTCATTGTTTGGTGGCTCCTTGAAAAAAATGTCAATGCACTGCTGTACTTTCACTGCAGTACCTTTACCAGCTGGGCGGACTGACCACCCATATGAGATGGCAGGGTTCTTTGCCGTTATTTTCCCAGGAATGGGGGATCAAAGAGGAAAAATAGACAGCCCAGCCGGTTTTCAGGTCATGGATGTCATTTCCCAGTTTGAGTGTCAATGTGCCGGAGAGGACAAAACCGAATTCCTCCCCGGGGTGGGAATAATTTTCATGGGTACCGCCGCCGGGGGGGACCGTTGTATGAAACGGCTGCATCCGCTTGTTTCCCACGATATGGACCATCTGTTTGACATCGGCATCCCAGCCGGGCAGCTGAACCCGGGTCCACAGACCAGGGGGCAGTATCATAGGGTCTTCAATCAACTCATCCGCAAAAAAATCAACGGTACGCACCTCCAGGACAGTGCCGATTTTTTTCAAAGTAGCAATGGATGGAGATACTTTCTCCGTTTCGACCTGGGAGATATAGGAAGCGGATAATCCGGCTTTTTGTGCCAGCTCCTGGATTGTGAGCTGCCGTTCTTTGCGAAACTCTCTGATTTTAGGTCCGATGTTGCTGTTTCGAGGCATATGCCGCTCCCTGTCGCGCTGGTCAAAAAAATATCAGTATATGTTAATTTTTTCAGTATTTATTAAATCAGATAAGCCAGTATGGATGAAAAAGTCAAGAAAAAAAATCAATCTAAGCAAAAAAAACGGGGGATTTACTGAATGGTGATCGGACTGTCAGAAAATGGGAAGGACAGCTGTTCAGATCTGCAAAGACCAGCTGTCCTTCTCTTTAGGAGGCGGGAAACGGGTGAATGAAACGGCGCAATGCTATTTTAAAAAGGTATCCCCTTTTTCAAAATCCCCTTCTTTGAACCGGGAATACCGCAGGGGATTGTCGGTGTTGTCCATTTTGCCGGTGGCAATTTCTGCCACCCGTTTGCCGGCAGCCGGAGACATCATGACACCGCACCAGTATCCGCAGTTCAGGTGAAACCCTTCAATTTCACCGGATGGACCGATGACCGGCTTGTCATCCGGGGTGTACACATACTGGCCGGCAGATACATTGACATCTTCTGCTTTGAGGTTGTCAGCCACTTTTTCCAGAAACGGGTTGAGCCGGGATACCCGGTGGATGGATTCAGCGGCAAAGTCCCAGTCCGTAGGAAGCTCATCTGCGGGCGGGGATTCGGGTTCGTCCGGGTCCACCCAGGCACAGAGCAGGCCCCCTGCTTCCGGGCGCCAGTACCCGTGGTTCACCAGATCCACTGTAAAAGGGGCAGCGGCCGGCAGATCCGGAAGGTCTGTTTTGATATAGGCTTTCTGGCGCCGCACGTTTCGCAGGGGCATGTCCAGGCCGGCCATCTTTCCGATGACCCCGGCAAAGGGACCGGCACAGTTGACCACCAGCCGGGTGGAGATGGTGCCTTTGTCGGTTTTTACAGCACATACCCCCTGGCTGTCGGTCTGGATGTCCGTGACTTCCGTCTTTATAAAAAACGCGGCACCACCGGCCCCTTTGGCAAATCCATAGGTGGCCTCATGGGTGGACAGCCACCCGTCCCGGTTGTTGAAGGTGGCTCCCAAAGCCCCGGGGGCCAGGAAGGGAAACCGCTTGTGCAGATCATCCGCGCCGATGTATTCCGCCCCGGGTATGCCGATGGCACGGTACTGGTCCACCGCTTTTTTCAAATCAGGCAGCTGGGCCGCGTCATCAGTGACAAACAGATACCCCCGCTGGGTCACATGGATGTCAATGCCGGGCAGGCCTACAACGTCATTAAAATTTTCAAACATGTCCACACTGGCCAGGGCCAGGTCTGCCATGGATTTTTCCGTGAACTGGGTGCGGAAACACTCCACGCTGGCAGCAGTGGTGAGGCTGGACAGGGCATCGCGTTTTTCCACCAGGACGGTTTTCATGCCGGCTTTTGACAGCCAGAAAGCGGTTGCCGAT